>CAXGCE010000319.1:0-3552 GCA_964007795.1 uncultured Alphaproteobacteria bacterium
GCTCCACGCATAGAAGCCATGGGCGCTGCTGCCATGATTCTGCGTACTATGTCCATCGCAGCTAGAGTAATTTGCCGGTCATATTCCGCCGTCAGGAAGTTAAAGTTTATTTTTGGCGGTGCCTTACTGTCCGGACTCCCAATATGAATGGAACCGATCGATTCGGAACGCAAAGGATGGGTAATCGCCGTGATACCAGATTCCTTCGCTAGCTTGAAACCTTCGGCGACAAGAAACGGCACGAAGCCGATGCTGATATCGGGCGAGGCCAAGCCGTCCCGGCTGCGGACATACGCCCGCAAGGGTGAGGCCGGCAGACCTAATAGCCCCGTGCCAGTCATGGCGTAACGCAAAGCCTGGAACACTGTTCCAATCCCGCGCATTTTGTCGTTATAGGTTTGGCCGGATGCGGTAATTTCATACTTCATGCGCGGGGCGAAGTGATCCCGCAGGTTTTCGCCTACGCCCGGGAGGGCGTGGCACACCTCGACCCCGTGTCGTTTCAACAATTCGGGCTGTCCAATGCCGGAAAGTTCAAGGATTTGCGGTGAATTCACGGCACCAGCACTGACGATAACCTCGCGCGCCACACGCGCCTCTTTCTGGCTGCCATCCTTGGTAAAGCGAACACCCCTACATTGTTTGTCTTCAATAATCAGGCCGTCCGTATGGGCACCAGTCACAATAGTCAGGTTAGGTCGGCTCTTCACAGGATCAAGGTAACAGCGAGCCGTACTCATGCGACGGCCTTTGCGGATCGACACCTGGGTCATGGAGATGCCTTCTTGTACTGCGCCATTGTAATCCGCATTGTATGGAATGCCTGCTTCGATGGCAGCGGCGATAAGCGCGTCATACAAAGGCCCCGCTTCACTTAGATCAGTGACCTGCAAGGGTCCCTCTCGACCCCGGTATTCATCCTCACCACCGGCGTAGGTTTCCATTTGGCGGAAAAAAGGCAGCACGTCACGGTAACTCCAACCTCTATTTCCCAATTGCGCCCAGGTATCGAAATCTTGCGACTGGCCACGGACAAAGACCATGCCGTTGATAGCAGATGAACCGCCCAGTAATTTGCCACGAGGCACCGGGATGGGCCGCTGACCAGAACCCTCGTCGGGCTCGGACTGATACAACCAATTGGCCTTGGGATTGTCGATCAACCGGGCGAATCCGACCGGCACACGCGTCCAGGGATGGTCCGCACGACCAGCCTCCAGCAGCAGTACCCGGCACTTGGCATCGGCACTTAGCCGATTAGCCAGCACTGAACCAGCAGAACCGGCCCCCACGATGATGAAGTCATATGTCTGGCTGCTCATTAATTTTTTTCCTCCCGGGGCCATGTTAGCAGGGAATGATTTTGCTGCTAGACTTTCTAAAATAGGAATTGGGGAGGATAGAGATGTTTGATTTGATTATTCGTGGAGACCAGGTGGTCACACCGCAAGGCACAGGCGCTTGGGATATTTGCGTTACGGGCGAAACCATCGCCGCCGTCGCGTCACCAGGCGCTTTCGACGACAGCCAAGCGGGTCAAGTGATCGACGCCACGGGCAAGATCATCATACCAGGTGGCATCGACCCACACATCCATTCCCTGTGGCACATCCCTCCTTTGGAGGAGGGCGGAGAAGTGAGCTGGACTGACGGCCCGGACGTGGTCAGCAAGGCCGCCATTCACGGCGGCACCACCACATTGCTGGATTTTGCCAACTGGCAACAAAGTGGCACCTTGGAAGAAGTCATCAACATCCGAAAACAGGATTGGAGTGGGAATTGTTACGCCGACTATGGCTACCACGTCATGTTGCAGGGGGCGATCCCACCGGAAATTTTGCCCCAAATCGGCGAGGTCATTCAGGAAGGCTATCCCTCCATCAAGATCTTCACCACCGACATAACGCCATCGCGGCGGGGACGTAAGATCACCCATGGACATATTTGGGAAATATTTAAGATCCTGAAAAAAGAAGGTGGCATTGGCGCCATCCATGCGGAAGATGACGAGATCGTCATGCATATGTACGACGTGCTGAAACGGGAGGGACGGACAGGCTTCGAAAACTTGGCCGAGGTGCACAACACGATGTCCGAGGATCTCTCCTTTCGCCGCATCATTCGCCTGGCCGAACATGTGGACGGCACACCGCTCTATATGATGCACGTTAGTGCCGCCACAGGCGTTGCCGCGATTGAAGCAGCGCGAGCCAAAGGCTTCCCCATCTATGGCGAGACGCTCCATCAATATCTGATGTTCACCCACGAACATTACAAACGCCCGAATGGTCAGATCTACCACACCTATCCCAGTCTGAAAGAAACCTCAGATCAGGATGCTCTGTGGGAGGGGCAGCTACGAGGTTCAATATCTACCGTAGCCACAGACGAAATTTGCTGCACTCTGTCAGCCAAAACCCAGGGTTCCCAAATCGATGACACCACGGGCGGCAATGCCGGCTGCGAGCCGAGGGTTTCAGTGATGTACACGGAGACGGTAAAAAAGCGTGGATATACCCTGGAAAAATTTACCGACCTAGTCTCTACCAATGCCGCCAAGATCATGGGCATGTACCCCAAGAAAGGTGCCTTGGCTGCTGGGAGCGATGCCGATATCACGGTGCTAGACCCAAGCGAAAAACGCACAGTTACCGCCGCCCGTTTGCACGAAACTGATTACACACCCTGGGAAGGCTATGAAGCTGAGGTCTGGCCGACCCTAACCGTGCTGCGTGGCAAGATCATGATGCAGGACGGCGAATTTCTTGGCGACCGCAAAGACGGAAAATTCCTGAAACGTAAGGTGGACGAGTCAATCCGTAACCGTCCGGTGATTTAACTTCGAGTCACACTGTACGAAACGGCCTAATGGGCCAAGTTTAGACGAATAATCATTCCGCCGCGGTGGGTTGGGACTGGGGGTTGCGCCAGGCAGCGAGCAGCTGCTCCTGTTCCGCCGCGACTGATTTTTGGTTTTTCTCCTTGATGTGACCGTAACCCCTGATCATTGCCGGCAGGCTAGCAATTTCGATGGCTAGGGCATGGTTGGCGGGATCCAAGCCATCCATCAATTCCTCAACCACCGCTCGGTACGAAGGGATGGCGGCGCGTTCGGCACGGCGTTCCGCCGTACGACCGAATATGTCCAAACGGGTGCCGCGCAGGCACTTCAATTTGGCCAGCAACTTGAACACGGACATCATCCATGAACCGAATTCCCGTTTGATCAATGCTCCTGTCTCCGGGTCTCGGCGCGAAATCAAGGGTGGAGCCAGATGGAAGGTCAGTTTCAAATCACCCTGGAACTGCTTCGCCAGATTAGCATGAAAGGTGCCGTCACTATACAGGCGTGCGACCTCGTACTCATCCTTGTAGGCCATAAGCTTGAATAGATTTTGGGCCACGGCTTCCGTCAACCCCGTTAGGCCTTTGCCTTTGTTCCGTTCCGCGGTTTCAACCTGGCGGGTGAAGGCCTCGAATTGTTTGGCATAACCGATATCTTGATAGTCAGTCAGTATGGACGTGCGGCGGGCGATCATGTCGTCCAAAGTT
>CAXGCE010000320.1:0-3547 GCA_964007795.1 uncultured Alphaproteobacteria bacterium
CGGCCAAAGAATTAGAAAAAAGACGTTTGCCAGTATTCGCCCACCGGCTATTAAAAATACTTAAATTATTATCTAAATTTTTCTATATAACTATATATATTTAATACAAAATTATGAATTTAAAACTCATTGTCACGTAAGCAAATAAGCTATGCATGGTACCGGGATCTCGGGCTAGTCGGCTGCCTGGAATTTCTGCCCGAATTCCTTTAATTTGCCCCAGCCACCGAACCCCAACACCGGATGATTGGCCCAGACAGTTAGATCAACCCGGCCAAGGGTGACGACGGATCTGCGTAACGTTTCTTGGGCATTCGGCCCGCTAGATAGGCCGCCCGACCCGCAACCACGGCATGTTTCATAGCTCGGGCCATACGGATGGGGTCCCGTGCCTCAGCTATCGCAGTGTTCATCAACACACCGTCACAGCCCAATTCCATAGCGATAGTCGCATCGGAGGCGGTTCCCACACCAGCATCTACGATAACCGGTACAGAGGCATTTTCGATGATGATTCTTATGTTAACCGGATTTTGCACGCCCAGTCCCGAACCAATTGGCGCGCCAAGGGGCATGATGGCGCAACAGCCTATATCTTCCAGAACCTTGGCCTGAATAGGATCATCGGAACAATAGACCATCACCTGGAAGCTTTCCTTGATTAACATCTCTGCAGCACGAATGGTTTCAGGCATGTTGGGATAAAGGGTTTGCTGATCGCCCAAGACCTCCAATTTTACTAGATCCCAGCCACCGGCTTCTCGAGCTAGCCGCAGCGTACGCACTGCGTCCTCGCCGGAGAAACAGCCTGCCGTGTTAGGCAGATAGATGTATTTCTTGGGATCCACATGATCGACCAGCATTTCCTGACCTGGATCGGTCAGGTTGACCCGGCGTACGGCGACCGTAACCATTTGGGCTCCTGCCGCCTCGGCCGCCCGGCGGTTCTGGTCATAGGATTCGTACTTCCCGGTTCCGATGATTAGCCGGGACGTCATCATACGTCCAGCCACGGTCCAGCTATCGTCGTCCGAATCACCATCTTGATCGCTTAGCGCATCGCCGCCACCGATAAAGTGTACGATCTCCAATCGGTCCCCGTCGGAAACTAGGGTTTTGTCATACGCGGATCGGGGCACTATCTCCAGATTATGTTCCAGAGCAATTTTGCGTGCGTCCAACCCGAGATCGCGCAACAGAACCGTCACAGTAATTGGGGAAGGTATTTCGCGGTTTTCACCATTAATCACAACGGACATAGCCTAGCGTTCCTCGCGCGCCTACGATAATACAAAACTCCTAGAATTATGGGGAGGCGGAACCCACCTTGCAACCGGGGTAAAAAAATATTCTGCCCGACTTCACCGCCGGCGGGCGTATCTGGCTTCCCTATTCAATAACGTGGCAGTATATAGGCGATGGTTCTGTTGCCATCGGTGGAATCTTATGCCCACAAAAATTCTAGTCCTTCACGGCCCAAATCTCAATTTGCTGGGGACCCGTGAGCCTGATGTCTATGGTCACGAAACACTTGATGGAGTGAACGCTTCAATTCAAACAAAGGCAAACGAGTTAGGCATCACAGTTGATTGTCGGCAATCCAACGGAGAAGGCGAATTAGTGACCTGGATACAGCAGGCCCGTGGTGATGCTGCCGCCATCATCATAAACGCAGGCGCCTACACACATACTTCCATCGCCATTGCCGATGCCCTTCGGGCAGTGGAGTTGCCGATCTATGAAGTACATCTATCCAACATTTACCAACGCGAGAACTTCCGACATCACTCCTATATCTCCGATCTAGCAGTAGCTGTAATTTGCGGTCTTGGGCCGGATGGGTATCTATACGCTCTAACAGCAGCAGCAAAAGAGACCTCTTAAAGGCGGAAGAAAGGCTTAACAACCATGGCGAAGACCGAGGTCGACAAAAATCTGATTCGCGAGCTCGCTGCGCTTATGGACGAGACCGGATTATGTGAGATCGAGATTGGGAGCCACGACGAACGAATGCGTCTGGTTCGTCCTACCTCTCCCATTGCGGCCGCAGTTCCCATATCGGCACCAACACAACCTACCGCGCCTGCCTCGCCGAGCTCTGCGTCGGTGCAAGACAGCGATTTATCTTCCCACCCCGGCGCTGTGTCCTCGCCTTTGGTGGGCACCGCCTATTACTCCCCCTCGCCTGAGGCACCGCCCTTCGTCAACATAGGTGACCGGGTTTCCACTGGGCAAACTCTGCTGGTGATAGAGGCTATGAAAACCTTCAATGAAATACCGGCACCAAACTCTGGGGTCGTGAAGCAAATCCTGTTCGAAAACGCTACGCCCGTCGAATTCGGCGATGTCCTGATGATCGTCGAATAAGCCGGCGATGTTTGAGAAGGTCCTTATCGCTAATCGCGGAGAGATCGCCCTTCGTCTACATCGCGCCTGTCGGGAAATGGGAATTCGCACCGTAGCAGTCCATTCGACCGCGGATGCAGACGCCATGCATGTACGTTTAGCGGATGAAGCTGTTTGTATCGGCCCGCCATCCGCCATAGAAAGCTACCTGAATATTCCCACAATCCTTGCAGCAGCCGAGATCACCGGTAGCGATGGCATACACCCCGGATACGGGTTCCTATCCGAGAATGCCGATTTCGCCCAAATTGTTGAAGAACACGGTTACACCTTCATTGGCCCGTCGGAACAGCATATCAAGATCATGGGAGATAAGATTCAGGCCAAAAAGACCGTACGGGAGTTGGGCATAAAGGTGGTGCCTGGCAGCGACGGCGCCATCACCGATCCAGAGGAAGCCAAGGCGTTAGCCGATGACATGGGCTACCCGGTATTGATCAAGGCGGCATCAGGTGGCGGAGGACGTGGCATGAAGGTGGTGCATCAGGCTAGCGAAATCAAAACTTCGCTGGAAGCCGCCCGTACAGAATGCAAGGCAGCCTTCAACGACGATGCTGTATATATCGAGAAATACCTGAAAAATCCCCGCCATATTGAGGTGCAAATTATAGGTGACGGCACCGGCAAGGTGATCCATCTGGGGGAACGGGACTGCTCCCTACAACGGCGCAACCAAAAAGTTCTGGAAGAGGCGCCCTCGCCCGCTCTTAACGCCGCCACGCGCACCAACATCGGGCAGGTGGTAGTCGATGCGCTATCCAAGATAAAATACACGTCGCTCGGCACGGTCGAATTTCTGTATGAAGAAGGTGAATTCTATTTCATCGAGATGAATACCCGTCTGCAGGTAGAACATCCCGTTACCGAGGCCATTACCGGTATCGATCTAGTAAGGGAACAGATTCGCATTGCAGCTGGTGCGCCGTTGTCTTTCGATCAGAAAGATATCCACTTCTCTGGCCACGCCATTGAATGCCGTATCAACGCAGAAAATCCCAAAACTTTTGTTCCCTCGCCTGGACAGGTTGGCGATTTTCACGCACCGGGCGGCTTGGGTGTTCGCGTTGATTCAGGCCTTTACGCGGGTTATCGAATTCCACCATACTATGATAGCCTGATCGCTAAGCTAGTAGTCCATGGT
>CAXGCE010000321.1:0-3545 GCA_964007795.1 uncultured Alphaproteobacteria bacterium
TGAATGGGTGAGGGCGTTGTCGTTGTAGGCATCGACGCCAATGCCGTCGTGATAAAGGGCATGAGCGGTGACATATTGCGCGCAAAGCCGGGCGTAGTTGGTGGTCATGCCAGGTCCGATCGGCCGGCCCACCAATTGATGAATCAAGGACGGGACGTCCGCCTTAATGCTTTTGATTTGGTCTGGCAAGAATCCAATTTGTCGTTGTAGACGTAGACAGCCGTCGACGATGCCGTGGGTAGCCCGCCCAGAAGGGAAGGGTTTGTGTGACAATTCTGTTATGCGCCAGGTTTTGCCTAATTCTGCCAACAAAATATTCCGGTCATAAGCGTCCTCGAACAGCCGAAGGAAGCCAAAAGGACCCTCCAGAACCTCCCTTGGACCCGGCAGGCCGGCGGCAGCCATGTCACAGGCCACAACGGCATTACGCGCGTTAAATCCGACCTGCATGCCCAACAGCGCTGACCCTTCCGTATGGGCCTGCATGGTGCCGCACATCTGGCCATAGGCGATAGAATAGGCGTTTCGCAACCTTTCCCGATTGAAACCTTTCATTTTTCCAATCGCTGTCACGGCGGCCAGGGCGCCCGCTGTGCCGGGGCGGAAGAATTTCAGGGCCGTAGTCACAGCCACGGCGATATGGCAGGCAACGTCCACGCCCAGGATACTTGCAAGAATCAAGTCCTTGCCGCTGACACCCCTATCCCGCTCGGCCACGGCCAAGGCGGCTCCCAGCAGCACTGTCATGGAATGCACCACCGCGCCTTCATGCACGCAATCAAATTCCGCATTGTGGATTTGATAGGCGTTGCACATGGCGGCCCCTGGGGCCGGCAGGCGCTGGCCATGACCCCAGACCCGGGCATCGTCGCCCTGGCCCCATTGTTGCGACAACTGGACCATTTCCCTCACCCAGGGGCCATTACCCCCTGATAGGCCGACACCCAGGCTGTCCAGGATGAAGGTCTTGGCCGCGCGGATTGCCGCTTCGGGGACCTGATCAATTCCAGTGCCGGTGACATGGTCGATGAAATCTTCGATGGCGTCCATTTGACCCTCCTCTGCTTTGAGCCTAATACCACAAATGCCATCGTCAATTTCCATTGTACAGCGTCACAGGACAATCATGCCCCAGACCATCTCCGTCAGCGACGTGCCCGGCCTACTGCGTCCGGGTCAAACCGTCTTTGTTCAAGGTGCGGTGGGGGAGCCGTTGGCCCTAGGGCAAGCTTTGGCTGCTTCGGAACAAGCCAGCAAGGGGGTGCACTACCTCTCCTGCCTTGTGCCGGGGGTTAACCGTACAGACTTTGCAGCCTTTCATGATGAAGCGACTATGACGGCGTTTTTTGTGCAGGCGGAACTGCAGAATTCTTTTGCTGCCGGAAAGGTGAGGTTCTTGCCCCTGCATTACAGCGGCATTTGCAGCTATATGCAACGTCACCCGCCCGTCGACGTCCTTTTGATGCAGGTTCCGCCGCCCGACGACGAAGGTATGTGCACCCTGGGCCTGTCGGTGGATTTTGTGCCCTTCATCCTGGACAAGGCAAAAGTGGTAGTGGCCGAGGTCAACGCCAACATGCCGTCGCCCCCCGGCAGTCCCAAGATACCCTATGACCGCCTTGATTACGTGGTGCATACCGATCGCGCCCTGCCGGAGCTGCCGACGGGCGACCTACCTCCGGTAATTGAGACAATCGGGCAGAAGGTGGCGGAATTGATCCATGACGGCGATTGTATTCAGATCGGGATCGGCAAGGTGCCCGCCGCTATCCTAACTTGCCTAAAGGACCACAAGCACTTGGGCTTGCATGGCGGTATGGTGACTGATGAAGTGGCTGATTTGGTAGATGCGGGCGCAATGGATTGCAGCGAGAAGAGCATTGACAGAGGCGTCCTGGTCTGCGGCGCCGCTATGGGCACACAGCGTGTTTATGACTGGGCTGCCGACCGGCAGGATGTCATCTTCAAGGGGGCTAATTACACCCACAACGTGCCCATCGTGGCGCAGATTGACAACTTTGTGTCCATCAACTCCACCTTGGAGGTGGATTTGACCGGCCAGGCCAATTCAGAAACTCTGGACGGCCGTCAGATCAGCGGAACCGGAGGCCTGGTGGATTTTGTCCGCGGCGCGCGCATGGCTGACAACGGCCGCTCCATCCTAGCTCTTTCGGCCACGGCGGCACGGGATAAGATCTCGCGTATCGTGCCCACGTTGAGCGCTGGAGCGGCCGTCAGCTGCCCCCGAGCTGACATCGATTATGTGGTCACCGAATACGGTGCCGCCCGTTTGAAGGATAAATCCGTGGACGAACGGGCGGAGGCCCTGATCGAAATTGCGGCACCGCGGTTTCACGATGAATTGCAGCAGCAATGGCGGGAGCAACGGGATCGGATAGGCAGCCTCTCCCGTTAATGCTTCAATAATTAAGAGCTGTTCGTAATTATCTTTGAGCTTGGCTTATAATTCTCATTGTATGGCCTTCAGGCGGGCGAGGGGGCGTTCATTAATAGGCAGATGTACTAAAGCGGCAAAGAGTGCCAAGACGATGCTAAGCCACCAAACCATCGTATAGGAGCCAGTTTCGTCGAATATTTTACCACCTAACCAGACCCCCATAAATGAACCAAGTTGGTGTGAAACAAAAACAAAGCCGAATAAGGTTGCCATGTAGCGCGGACCGAACACTTGAGCCACAATGCCGCTAGTTAAGGGCACAGTGGACAGCCAAGAAAATCCCAGGCCGGCGGAAACTATCAGTACTGTGGTTTGGCTAATTGGCAACAGTATGAATAGGACCATGAATAGGCCCCGAGATAAGTAAATTAGGCTAAGGAGGTTTTTCTTTTGAAACTTATTAGCTAGGATACCGGCACAAATTGCACCAAATACATTGAATAATCCAATGACTGCTAGGGACCAAGCGCCAACTTCGGCTGATAATCCCTGATCCGTGATATAGGCAGGCAAATGGGTTGCAACGAATGTGATGTGAAAGCCGCAAACGAAAAATCCGAGTATCAAATAGACATAACCGGAATGTTGGCCAGCTTCACTCAATGCTTCCTTCATTGATTGCTTTGAGGAAATTGCGGTTTCTTCCGGGCGACCGCGCATGAATATGCTCAAAGGCATAACAAGGGCGACCAACAGAGCCAGCAGCATTAGAACCACCGACCAATGATAGGAGTTTAAAAATGCCTGGCCCATGGGTACTAGTAGAAACTGCCCTATCGAACCCATGGCTGTGCAAATTCCAAAAGTTAGATTGCGATGCTGCTCTGGTACAATGCGGCTCAGGGCTGCCAATACTAATGGGAATGAAACTCCAGATAGACCCAGTCCGACCAGAAGGCCGCCAGTTACATGAAACATGAAAGGACTTGGCGAATACGCCATGCCAATAATACCTAAGGCATAAAACAGCCCTCCTATCGCCAGGCCCCTTGCCGTGCCAAACCGGTCAGCAAACATACCAGCCACAGGCTGGCCAAGACCCCAAATGATGTTTTGAATGGCAATGGCCAATGCGAATATTTCCCGC
>CAXGCE010000322.1:0-3540 GCA_964007795.1 uncultured Alphaproteobacteria bacterium
AATCATCACCTAGACCGCCAATTTTAGATTTGTCGTTGCGCGACAATCCGTCGCTATCAAGTTAAAGTAGCCTGTGCTAGGAAGGGGCCGATAAATGAATACTCCTTATTCGTTTATCAATATTTGTAGTATGGAGATCCAAATGCGGAAATTTCGATTGCCAGTCCTATTGGGCGCCATTGCTCTGGCCTTGTCGTTTAACTCGGTAGAAGCAGCCAACGTAAAAAAGGGTAAGAAAGTATTCAACAAATGTAAGGCCTGTCACACACTGAAGGCCGGAGGCAAAAACAAAGTGGGGCCAAACCTGCACGGTGTGATCGGACGCAAGGCTGGTACGGTGAAAGGCTTTAAGTATTCCAAGGCGATGCTGAAATCAGGCCTCACCTGGGATGAGGCCACGCTGGACAAATACCTGACTAAACCAAAGAAACTGGTCCCGAAGACTAAAATGCGCTTCGCGGGTCTTAAAAAGAAGTCCCAGCGCGAGGACCTAATTGCCTATCTGAAAAAAACAACAAAATAGCCTTAATCGGAGATTTTTGAGGCAAAGGGCCGGCAGGCAGACTTCGTCATTCTGCTGTCCAGCCCAGCGCACGATGCGCATTTGGCTTAAGCTAGACGCTTGTTGAGAATGAAGGTCTTTATCAACACGTAGTTTCGGCCTCCAGGTTATACTGTACCAACAGAAATTCCAGGCCCTGAAAACCATTCTACAGTTGGGACATTTTATGGCGATGCTTTCATGAGCGATTTAGAAAAGGTCAACGGCCATCACGCCAAGGACCTGCTTTCCAAGTCCTTTGGCTCGCTGGCAGGATTGGAGACCGAGGCAAAGTTGCACTTTGACGTCGATGGCATACTCTCGGCGTTGGTGCGTCTTCATGCCGAGGTTCCGGTAGACGGCTATACCGCGCCGTTTCTAGGCACGGAGCGGGAGGGCAACGGCATTATCATCGATGATGACGGCCTCATCCTGACCATCGGCTACCTTATCGTCGAAGCCATGGCGATCAGCATCAGCACAAATGATGACCGCATGATCCCCGCCGAACCCGTGGCATACGACTATGATAGTGGTTTTGGCCTTGTCCGGGCGTTGGAAGGTCTCGATATTCCACCGCTTGAACTTGGCTTATCGGCGAGTGTGAATATAGGAAATGGTGTCCTGGTAGCGGGGCACGGCGGACGCGAAGCCGCCATCGGCGCCCGCGTGGTCGGCAAACGTGAATTCGCTGGATATTGGGAATACATGCTTGACGAAGCCATTTTTACCGCCCCCGCCTATCCTAACTGGGGCGGAGCGGCGCTAATCGGCCAAGACGGCAAATTACTGGGCGTGGGATCCTTGTACGTGGAAGACGCAACCGCCGACCAGGAAAACCGCCGGGGCAACATGTTTGTACCCATTGACCTGCTACCGCCCATATTTGATGAAATGATGCAGAGCGGACGCACGGCGGCATCTTATCGACCTTGGATGGGCATGTTTTCAGCCGAAGTCGAAGGCCGGATGGAAGTCATTGGCCTAGCCAATGATGGCCCAGCCGAAAGGGCCGGATTGAAAATCGGAGACGTCATCGTCAAGGTCAATGGTCAACCGGTTTCCACCATGGTTGATCTATATCGCGCGGCTTGGGCCTTGGGTAAAGCGGGTGTGGAGATACCTATGACGCTTTTAAGGGAAACTTACGCCTTTGAACTGGCGTTGAAGTCCGAAGACCGATACAGCCGCTTAAAATTTCAGGGTAGTAATTGAGGCTATTAAGGACGAGGGGGAGTTTTTCTTTGCTATCACGTCGAACGTTTTTGCATGGTGGCCTTGCGGCGAGCACCACTCTGGCCTTGCCGGGCCCGCTGCTGGCCGCCGCTCCGCCAAAGGCGATCGATGGTTCTGCAGCCTTCATTAAAACGCTAGCGGCACAGGCAATTGATATTCTCCAGCCCAGCGGCAGCAAAATCGAGGCCAGGGAGGCTCAGTTCCGTGAATTGCTGTCAGCAGGTTTCGACATGCCGTTTATCGCACGATTTGTACTAGGAAAATATTGGCGCAAGTCAACGCCCCAGCAACGGGCGGATTATCAGGCCCTGTTCACGGAATTCATTTTGCAATCCTACAGCCGGCGCATGGGTGGCTTTTCGGGCGAGACGTTTACGGTCTCCGGCGCCAAAGCGGCCGGCAAAAAAGACGTGCTAGTCCGCACGCAGATCGACCGGGCGGGCGGCCTACCAATCAAGGCAGAATGGCGTGTGCGACCTAAGGATGGGCGGTACCGCATTATTGATATAATGGTTGAAGGCGTCTCCATGGCCGTGACCCAGCGATCCGAATTCAATGCGGTAATTCGGCGACGCGGTATGCAGGGTCTGCTGCAGATTCTCCAGGCCCGGACCGAAAAATTTGGCGTTGCGTCCTGATGGTTGCATAAAGGAAATTAAGATGAGCAAACGCGCAACGCTCCGATTACTGCTAGCGCATTTGGCAGCTAGTATCTTTCTTGCCGTAACAATGGCAACCCTGCCTACGTCGGCAGCTGATTTTGAGACCGGATATGTTGCCTATCAAAAGGGCGACTTCGAGGGTGCCGCCAAGGAATGGCTGGCCCTGGCGAAGGAAGGCCATACGAAGGCCCAATACAATTTGGGAATTCTGTTCGACCAGGGCAAGGGCGTGGTTCAAGACCGGGCAGAGGCAGTCAGATGGTGGCGCAGATCAGCCGAAAGCGGTTTCCAAATGGCCCAGCATAATCTAGCCAACGCCTATATCTCCGGCGACGGGGTGGAACAAAATTATGTGGACGCCATCAAGTGGCTGGAGCGGGCGTCTGAGGCGGGGCTAAACCGCTCCCGTTACACCCTGGGCAAGATGTACCTCTATGGCCTAGGCGTGGCTAAGGATGCTAAGCGCGCCGTCGACCTATTCAAGGATGCTGCAGAGGCAGGGTTGGACAAGGCGCAATATAACCTGGCCAAGGCCTATCGCGACGGCGACGGCACTAAGCAAGACGACATCTTGTCGGTGAAATGGTTCCGGCGCGCCGCCGAACAAGGTTACGCAAAGGCACAAAGTCACCTGGCTACACGGTATGTGCGAGGGCAGGGCATCGAGTCGGACCTGGTAGAGGCCTTCAAATGGGCCACCTTAGCGGCCCGCCAAGGTCATCAACGAGCTCAAGAAAATGTTATTGCCCTAATTAATCGTCTTACGCCGGAGCAAAGGGTCGATGCTAAGCAGCGTATCTCGAAATTCCGACCGAAACAGGAAAGTCGGTAACCTGAGAACATATTGCGGATTAATCTAACTCTAATTAGAGAAGCGGAGATCGATTAATGCGGGTCATTGCGGCAGCAGTTATTTTGCTGACCGGCCTGTTGGGACCGGCGTACGCCTCCGCGCAAAATTCCGCGACTTTCGCTACCCAATTCCGTGATTATTTCACTGCCATCGCGCTGAACGCAGGACATGGCGCCCGCAACGAAGTAGTCCGTCAACGCCAAGTAGAAGCGGTGCTAGCGGCAATGGTAACTCAGTTTCTGATCGAA
>CAXGCE010000323.1:0-3538 GCA_964007795.1 uncultured Alphaproteobacteria bacterium
CTACGCAAAGATTTCATGTTAGAACCATATCAGGTAGCTGAGGCGCGTGCCTTAGGGGCCGATTGCATTTTGCTGATCATGGCTGCCCTGGACGATGAGCAGGCTGTAGAGCTGGAAGCTGCGGCCGGGTACTGGGGCATGGATGTGCTGGTGGAAATACATGACGGAGCAGAGTTCGATCGAGCCCTACGCTTGAACAGCAGGCTAATTGGTATCAACAACCGTAATCTAAAAACTATGGTCACAGACTTGGCCATTACGGAAGAATTGGCTTCTGCCTTCCCCGACGATGTTCTCGGGGTCAGTGAAAGCGGCCTTAATAGTCATAAAGATCTAATTCGCATGAGCCGGGTGGGCTGTCATTGCTTTCTGGTGGGAGAGTCTCTGATGCGCCAAGATGATGTAGAAACTGCTACCCGGAATTTGCTGTCGCCTATACATGCTACAGCCGTAGGAAATTAGGCTATGACTGATCTGACCCATTTTGACGACGCTGGCAATGCTCGCATGGTGGATGTGGACGGCAAGGCGTTAACTGCGCGTATAGCCCGGGCCGAAGGCAGAGTTGCCATGTTGCCGGAAACCCTAGCCCTAATCCAAAAAGGGGAAATGGCCAAAGGAGACGTGTTGGGCGTGGCGCGACTGGCCGGTATCATGGCAGCGAAGCGCACTTCTGATCTGATCCCTCTATGCCACCCCCTACAACTGTCCTCGGTCAGCTTGGACTTGACTTGCGACAATGAAGCCCATTGCGTGAACGTCGTGGCAGAAGTCAAATTGACTGGCCGCACAGGAGTGGAGATGGAAGCCTTGACGGCCGTCTCAGTCGCCGGCTTGACAATCTATGACATGTGCAAAGCAGTGGATCGGGACATGAGGATTGACGGTGTTCGTCTGGTCCATAAATCTGGCGGCAAGTCAGGAACCTATGACGTTTCGTGAAGGGCAAAAAAAGCTATGATTTCAGTCGCCGATGCCCTGCAACGAGTTCTAGACGGCGTCGAACGGATGCCAGAGGAAACCGTTAATTTGGCAACGGCCCACGGCCGGGTTCTAGCCCAGGACGTCATGGCCCGCCTTACCCAACCACCCACAGATGTCTCGGCCATGGATGGCTATGCGGTTCGAGCGACGGACGTGGCCCAAGTACCAGTGACCTTGACGCAGATAGGCGAATCCGCCGCCGGCAGCGCATTCGACGGTGCCATTGGCCGGGGAGAAACAACCCGCATTTTTACCGGGGCGCCCGTACCCGAGGGAGCGGATGCCATTGTCGTCCAGGAAGATACGAGCGCTGTTGGCGATCAGATCACCATGAAGGAGACTGTGCCGGTAGGCCATTACATACGACCAGCGGGGCTGGATTTCAGCGCGGGCGACATCTGCATACGGGCTAATAAAGTGTTGTCTGCCCGTGACGTGGGTCTGGCAGCCGCCATGAACGTACCGTGGCTGACCGTGCGTCGAGCTCCGAATATCGCTTTGCTGGCCACCGGCGACGAAATCGTGCGTCCCGGCGATCCGGTGGGCCCCAATCAAATTATCAGTTCCAATACCCTAGCCCTCATGTGCCTAATCAAGGCGTCGGGCGGTGAAGCCATCGACCTTGGGATTGCCAACGATAATGAGGATAGCTTGCGGGCTCTAGCGCAAAGTGCCCGTGGCGCGGATATGTTGGTGACAATGGGTGGTGCCTCAGTGGGTGACCACGACCTGGTGCGCAAAGTACTGGGCGAGGTTGGTCTGGAACTGAATTTCTGGCGTATCGCCATGCGACCTGGCAAACCACTGATCTTTGGCCGGATAGCGGGAACACCCATGATGGGCATGCCTGGCAATCCCGTGTCCTCCCTTGTTTGCGGCCTAGTCTATTTGCGGCCCGCAATCCGCGCTATGCTGGGTCTGAACCCACACGCCACAAGACAGACGGCAATTCTGGGCTGTGACTTGGGCGCAAACGACCAGCGCCAGGATTATCTGCGTGCCACGGCCAGCAAAAACGGCAATGGCGAATGGGTGGCAACGCCTTTCGATAAACAGGATAGTTCCATGCTGTTTCGCCTGACTCAGGCCCACTGCCTGATCCTCCGCGCGCCCCACGCAGAACCCGCCCACGCTGGCGACCGTGTCGAGATCATCCCTTTGGACGGGGAGACCACGGGGATTTAGCGTACGACCTGCCCTTGCAAACTATCGCCGCCCGATAGACCTAAATGTAATCTACCCATTATCAGGAATGATATACCCCGCTCTTCACTCCCGCATTTTCAGGCCGTTGGGGTCATAAAGAGGTGCTTCCTGAATGTAGGCGTCGTACGTTTCACCCAAAATTTCTACTTGGAGCTTTTCGCCATCTTTAGCCCGTGAAGTAGGCACATATCCCAAAGCAATCGATTTTTTGACGTAATGACCATATCCACCTGAGGATATATACCCTATGGCATTCCCCTCATGCAGTATTGCTTCGTCGTTCGACACATCAATTCCTTCCACGTCTATTATTAGAGTAACAAGTTTTTTTGATGAACCGCTCGCACGTTCTTTGTCCGCTGCATCTTTACCCACGAATTCCTTGTTCCAGTTTATGAAAGCATTCAAACCACTTTCTCCCGGAGTAAAATCGGGCCGGAAGTCCAATGTCCAGACCCCCCAACCTTTTTCCAACCGTAGTGACATCATTGCGCGGGCGCCGTACCAGCGCAAACCTAGAGATTCTCCGACATCTTCAATCGCTTCTGAAAGACGCAAAAGAAATTGTGGTTTACAGTAAATTTCGTAGCCAAGTTCGCCCGAAAAACTAATTCGTGCCAACATAACGGGCACATTGCCAACGAAAGTTGCACATATGTCCCGGAACATCATTCCTTTGGCGGAAACATCCGTGCGTGTAATCGCTTGCAACAACTCACGAGAATTCGGACCACAAATAGCGATACCATGCCAGTCATCCGAGACATTGGCGTAGTTCACGTTCTCGGAAAGGCTTTCTTCAAACCAGCGTCGATGTGCTTCTTGCATAGCACCAGAGCCAAATACCATGAAATAATCTTCGCTTAGGCAAGCAACCGTCAAATCGCCGTAGAGTTTGCCCTTTGGTGTCAGCATTGGCGTCAATGATATACGTCCCGGTTTCGGAACATGGCCAGCAAGAACATTATCCAGAAATTTGCGAGCGCCATTACCTTTGAATTCATGCTTGGCGAAATTTGCAACTTCGACACATCCCACGGCTTCACGAACCGCCTTAACCTCGGCCGCAACATAATCAAAGGATCGGTTGCGATGGAAAGTAGGTTCCTCGTAAGCATCATCGGCACCGTTCGCAAACCACATAACATTTTCCAGTCCAAAGTCCTGATTCATCACCGCTCCCTTGCCCATTAAACGGTCATAGAGAGCCGTTGTCTTCTGCTTGCGACCTTTGGGGAGGGTTTCGTTGGGGAAGGCCATCACAAATCGGCGTTCATAATTTTCCGACGATTTAATGGTGCCCCAATCTGGTGTAGCAAACTCACCAAATCGGGCCACATCCACCGCC
>CAXGCE010000324.1:0-3527 GCA_964007795.1 uncultured Alphaproteobacteria bacterium
CCCGACTGCGAGCAATCGCATCGTTCGGTGTGCCGCCCACAAATTGCACGATTGCCGGAGAGGCGGCCATAGCAAAACCGCCCAGTCCGGCAGTTTCGGTGATGGCGCTATCACCCAAATCTGGAGCCGCGTCAACAACCGAATAGGAGGGAAAAAACAGTCCATCCACCACCGGTGCGGGCGTTGTGAACCATTGATCGCCGCAGCCGCTGACACGGATGCCAAAATCAACACCATTCCTTGCCATCGCTGTCACCATGGAACTATTGACCACACCATGGGCTGCATCGAGCATCAACTTGCACGCCGCCATCGAGACGTTAAGAAAAAAATGATCGTTTTCGGTTATAAAACTCATCGCTTCGGCGATATCAGCCGCTGGCAGTCCAGCTTGCAAGAAACGAGGCGCTAACTGCTTGAATAGTAGCCCGGTGGCCGCCGCATTTCGGTTGTGGACTTCATCGCCCATGTAAAGGGCCTGTGCCATTATGGTCTTAATATCAATACCTTCTCCAGCGGCAAGACCCGCAGATAAAACCTTGGCCAGGACGTTCTGCATCCATCGCAAGCGCACGATCACTTCTTCGCTGTTGGCGCCAAATCTCAAAACCTTGCCAAGGCCTTCGTTAAGGTTTGCGAATGCCTTATTGCCATTGTTGGCATTAGTTACTATCCAAACAGGCATAGAGGGGCTGGTAATACCGGCCATTGGTCCGACGCAGGAATGATGGTGGCAGGGTTCTATCGTAACTTCGCCGGACGCAAGTAGCTTCTCCGCCGATTTTTGATTTTTGGCCCAGCCTTCGTAGATGATCGCTCCGACGAGCGCGCCATGGACCGGGCCGCAAACATCTCGCCAATCGATCGGGGGTCCCGAATGCAGTATCATACGTTCGCCCATTTCCGGGATCACCTCTCCGGCGCGGCCAATACCTCCGAGCACCGGTTGGGCGTTTAAATATCTTTCAAATGCAGTACGGTTTGCTTGCTCTATTTCAGGGTCATTAACAAGCTTCGCGAGCGCTCTGGCAACCGTGGCGTCACCTTCGGCAGGCGGCCGCCAATCAACGTTTAAAGCCCGGCCACCAGCGTCGTTAATTACTTCGGAGAAGGAAGCAATTCCGACATTGATAACGTTTAGGGATTGTGGTGGTTTGCTCAATTTTTCACTTTCCTACCTTCGTAAAAGAATGTCGCTGGCCAATCTAACGGCCTGAGCATTGCTCTCTACGACGATCGCGCCAGCATTGCGCAATATTTCTTCCTGCCGTGCTAAGTTCTGCGGGTCCCCCTTAGCGCCGCAGACGAAGGTTACGAAGATCGGCGCGGCCCCATCCCATTTCTTGTACTCCCGGGCGGCGTCAATCGAAACCGCCACTTCATACGCTGGATTGTCATGCGATCCGTAGCCAATGACAACATCGAGCAGGATCACCGCCGTTTCTCGATCTCGCGCCTCCTGCAGGATTCTATCATGCCTCAGCCTGTGGTCGATCATCGGGTGGGGACGTCCACGGGTGAACAGATCGTCACCCAAATCCAATACTGTATTGCCAGTGCTTGACCATATATCTTTGAGTTTCTGTTTTCCTTTCAGCGGCGAGAGCGAATTTACCGGGCCGATATCGCGTTCTAGGAGTAATAAGGCTTCGTAACTAAAGGTGCCGCCACTATAGAGGCCGCGCACAAATTTTTGCGTCTCCGAGAGATTGGCAACAATCCGGGCAATTTCGGGCCCCTCCACGCAGTGGCGAGGCAAGGCCTCGTTGGATGTTTCCTTGCCACTCGAGAGAGCGACAGCCATATGGGCGGCCTGCTCCAATGTCTCGACTTGGAAGATATTACCCTGCTGTGGCAATTCCGCCTTGGAGCCAAGAAAATTGACCACAACTGGCTTGCCGCAGTTCGCTGCAGCCGACAAAATCTTCTTGGCAACCCTGGGCGCCGGCGGTTTTGAAATTAGCGTGATCACCCTGGTATTTTTCTCACTGGCGAGGATTTTAAGGCCCCTTAGCATCGTCAGACCACCAACGGCGGCACTAAGGTCACGCCCGCCGGTGCCCAAGGCCTGAGAGATGCCGCAGCCGAGTTTGTCGACCAAGCAGGTAACCTGCTGCAGGCCGGTTCCTGAGGCAGCTATGACGCCAATGTCACCCCGCGCTACGACGTTGGCGAAGCCCAAGGGGATGCCGTTAACAATAGCGGTGCCGCAATCGGGTCCCATCAACAGCCTTCCGGTCTCTTTTGCCAGCTGTTTCAGAGCCATTTCCTCCTCAACCGGAACATTGTCAGAGAAGATCATGACATCAAGGCCAAGACGCAACGCCTTGTGGGCTTCAGCCCCGGCATATTCGCCTGGACAAGAGATCAAGGCCAAATTGGCCTCTGGAAATCTGTCCAGCGCCATTTCGGTGCTGCGCGGGGCAATATCCGTTGTACTAGCCGTTAAAGTTAGTGCCTCCGTCTCAGCTAGTGCGGCTTCGGCTTGGGCCAAAGCGGCATCCACCGATTTTTGGTCCCGCGCCTGGACCGCGATCAGAAGATCGTTCGGCGCGGCGGCGAAATTTTGGTCTAACAGGCCAGCCTCCCGCAGCAGTTCCAGGTTGGCGCCCGTCGCCATGATCATGGAAGCCTCTAGGACACCTGGCAGCTCACGCAATTCGGCGGAAATACGCATAAGCGCAACTGAATCTCGGTAAACACCGCGAATGATTTTCTGTCCGCTCAGCATCTCGATGACTATCAGGCCAAACGCAATTGATTGGTGGAAACCGGAGTTGGCTGAATTCTTATGTTCTCAACGTCGGCAACCCCGGCCAAGACGCCCATAAGCATCGCTGTGCCGGAAGTTGCGCCGACGGCGCAAAGATTGCGGACGGCTTCCTGCAAGTCGCCGTTACCGTAAATCGCGGATAGCAGCGATACCACCGGCTCGATGAACAGCCCTTCCATGGCGTTGTTCAGCATTTCCGCGCTGATCTCATTGGTAGCACGTAAACGCAGGCGGATTTCCGATGCTAGCGCTCGATTGGAACGCCGTGTTGGCGCCACCAGCATCGGTGCTGCAAGCAGTCCGGCCAGGACATCATCTCCGGCAGGAGCCAGACCCTCACCCCGCCCAATCAGGGTTCGCGGACTGAAAATTGGCGGAAATTCTCTGGCAACGGATAGAACCATATTCCAAAGCTCTCTCACCAAACCTGCTGGCGGGCGAGATCTTGGCTTAAACTTCCCACGCCATACAACAGCGCCACGACAATCAATTTTCAAGCTACTCGCTGAAAATCGCACAATGCCACCCCTGCAATGGGTTGAGGTGCCTCGGCGAACAGCTGATTGAAAACGAAAATCAGCCGGCGTGTCGACACGGATGCCACGTGGTATATCAAAATAATCTGCTGTCGTGCAGGTAGCTAGACGCCCATTCACCAATCGAAAATTGCAGGCTCGATCAAAAACCCCGGTAACCACAGCGTCGAAGTCCGTCAATAGTAATTCTGATCCAACAGTTATCGCGGCGAGAGCGG
>CAXGCE010000325.1:0-3520 GCA_964007795.1 uncultured Alphaproteobacteria bacterium
ATAAATTGGACGCTATAACTCAAATTAGGCCCATGGCTGACGTTCCCGTTGTTACGGCCGATATTTTGAAGGGCCAGGTGCGCGGCCGCACGGTGATCGACGTCAACGCATAAATCAGAAAGCAACGAGGTATGAATGAGCAAGGAACAAACGGCCGGTGAAGTCCTGCGGCTGACCACCCTCGCCCACGGCGGTGGTTGAGGGTGCAAGATTGCTCCTGCCGTGCTGCGGGATTTACTTGCGACGTTGCCCAAGCCAGATGACAACGCCGAACTTTTGGTCGGCAACGATACCGGTGATGATGCCGCCGTCTATCGTATCGACGAAACGCGGGCAATAGTGGCGACGACCGATTTTTTTATGCCCGTGGTGGATGATCCCTTTGATTTCGGCCGCATTTCGGCCACCAACGCCCTTTCAGACGTCTATGCGGTGGGCGGGCGCCCTATTTTGGCCCTGGCCATCTGCGGAATGCCCATCGATAAGGTCACTTCCGAGGTCATCCAGGGTGTGCTGGCGGGCGGCGCCGCGGTCTGCAAGGATGCTGGCGTGCCCGTTGCCGGGGGTCATTCCATCGACACGCTGGAGCCAATCTATGGGCTGGCAGTCATTGGAATGGTGGATATAGCCAACATCAAACGCAACATCGGTGCCCAGCCCGATGATGTGCTGATCTTGGGCAAGGGCCTCGGCACGGGCTTTATGTCTAATGCGGTGAAATCTGGTACGATCTCGGATTCCGGTTATGCCGAGTTGATCGCCAGCACCACACGCCTCAACGACATCGGTTATGACTTGGGCGCACGGGAGGACGTGCACGCCATGACGGATATCACAGGCTTTGGTCTGCTAGGTCATTTGAGCGAGGTCTGCCAAGGATCTGGTGTCGGGGCAAAACTGGAATTGAGCGCCATTCCGATGCTGGCGGCGGGCCGGGAACTGGCGGAAGCTGGTATCAACACGGGTGCAACCAACCGCAACCGTATTGATTTCGATGACGGCATTAGCTTGCCGGCCGGTTTGCCGCAATGGTGCAACAACATGCTGTATGATCCACAGACCGCTGGTCCCTTGCTGGTCGTCTGCGATCCCAGTGGTGCCGACGATATATTGGCCCTTTTTCACCACAAAGGTTACGCCGCTGCCGCCATCATCGGCGAATGCCAGACGGGCGAACCGCTCATTACCGTGAGATAGCTAAATCCAACGCCATGCCGCCACGCAGTATGGCCTGGGCCTTGTCCGTATCCGCGCCATTGTATTGATGCAGTTGAAGTCCAGGGTGTAGGACCGTGGGTCCTTTGCCGCCCACCCTGGCCTGAACAATGATGCGCCTGGCCGGTCGACCCGCTTTCGGCCACAGGGGAATGATGACCACGTCGCCCGCACCATCTTTCCATCCCGCCAATATATCGTGTAACCGGCTGGTTCGGTGAATCATGGTCACGGTGCCGCCGGGCCGGGTACGGCGCAGGCAAAATGACAACCATTTGGACAGCGGTGTCTCCCCCTCACTATGGGCCAACGCCTTGCCCTGGTCTGGTGAGGGCGAGGCCCTGCCCACGTCATGGAACGGTGGATTGCAAACCGTATGATCGAACACCGCCCGGCCGATCTCCTCGGGCGGTTGATGAATGTCGCCACATAGGACGTTGACACGGTCGGCAAGACCGTTCGCGGTGGCATTGTCCGCGGCCAGTTCCGTCAGTTCAACTTGTCGTTCCAGGCCACGCACCGTAACATTTTCAACACGGCTGGCCAGACAAAGGGCCACGGCGCCGACACCCGCGCCGGCGTCGAGCACCGTTTGTCCTGCACGTGCGGGCACAGCGGCGGCTAGTAAAATGGCGTCTGATCCCGCGCGATAGCCAGTTTTTGGTTGGGACAAAATTACGCGCCGGTTTAATAGGTGGTCCTGGGTCAATTCCATCAGATCCCGGCCTCCGCTATCAGGGCACGGGCATGAGTTTCGTCTTCAACCCGTACCATGAGGCGCTGGTTTAAGGCTCCTACGGAGCCTTCTGTAATGGACATATGGCGATCCAGCACCGCGCATTTTATGCCGGCATCCCGCAGCAACACTTCCGCAAAAGACAGTATCACCACATCATTGCTGCGCAGTAGTTCAATCATGGTCAGATTACGTCAATGTGCCCTTGCATTTACCTTATGGAATGCAGTCTATAGAGACAGCGATTAGGAGTCGCGGAAAACCAGGGGGTAAATTTTGGCGAACATTGTTCAATTGGAGGAGGGTGGGACCCGACGCGCATCCCTGGAACCCCTGATGCGGCTGGTGGGCGACGATTTGAGTAAGGTTAACCGTACAATTCTGGACCGTATGGACAGCCGGGCGCCACTGATCCCGCAGCTGGCCGGACACATCATCGCCTCGGGTGGAAAGCGTCTGCGCCCCATGTTGACTCTGGCCAGCGCGCTTCTTTGCGGTTATGTGGGCGAGCGGCAGATTGGCCTAGCTGCGGCAGTGGAGTTTATCCATACGGCCTCATTGCTGCACGACGACGTGGTGGATGAGAGCAATTTGCGCCGTGGCGATACCACTGCCAACGTGTTGTGGGGTAATCAACCCAGTGTTCTGGTAGGTGATTTTTTATTCTCCCGCGCCTTTCAGATTATGGTAGCCGATGGCAGTCTGGAAGTCTTGCGGGTGCTAGCCGATGCTTCTGCCATCATCTCCGAAGGTGAGGTGATGCAACTGGAAACCTTGAACAACGTTGATATCCCAGAAGAGAAATACCTCGACGTGGTGGCCGCCAAAACCGCGGCATTGTTCTCTGCGGCCAGCCGCATCGGCGCTCTGATCGCCGGCAAAGGCCGGGTGGAAGAGGACGCGTTAGAAAGCTACGGCCGAAATCTAGGCATCGCCTTTCAGCTTGTCGATGATGGCCTGGATTATTCTGCCCAGCAGGCAACGTTGGGGAAGACTGTCGGTGACGATTTCCGGGAATGCAAGGTGACCCTGCCGGTGCTTTTAGCCTATCGCAGGGGCGACGATGCAGACCGAGCTTTTTGGAAACGGACTATTTCGGACGGTGAACAAAAGAACGGCGATCTGTCGCACGCCATGGATTTATTACAGGGTAGCGGCGCCCTAGCTGATTCCATTGTACGAGCCCGCCACTACGGCGCCATGGCCCGCGACGCATTAGGCATCTTCCCTGACGGCGAGGCCAAAGGCGTCCTTACAGATGTGATCGATTTTTGCATCGAGCGGGCCTACTGATGCGTTCCGCGAGGCTTTTCGGGATATTGTTTCGGCGCTAGAAGCGCCCGCCCCGCCAAATATGCCAATTAGGCCATCTGTTCTGAGCGCAGCTTCACTTGTTAGAGAACGGTCTTTGGGTGATTTTGAACGACCAAATCCCACTCTTTTCTAACTAGTTGATTTCAATATTAGGAAGGTGATATAAATGCTGACAGTAAATTTGAGAAACGTTCCGCCCAAAAAACCGACTAATGCGCCCATTGCAATCTTTATTGCTCTTTTTGTATCTTTTTT
>CAXGCE010000326.1:0-3513 GCA_964007795.1 uncultured Alphaproteobacteria bacterium
AAAAATTCATTGAAATAGTACCGATTTGATTTCCAAAATTAGGCCAGGCGGTCAATCAGGCGGTGCATGAATGCAGTGCAAGCCTCGACCTGGGAGATTTCAATATATTCGTCCGGTCGGTGGGCAACAGAGATACTCCCGGGGCCGCAGATGACCGACGCGATGCCGCCTTTTTGAAAGATACCAGCTTCGGTGCCATAAGAAACCGCATAGGTCTGGTTGCTGCCTGTCAGGGCAAGAACCAGGGTTTCCGCTGACGAGCCGTCCTCAGGCACCAGGGGGATCACCTCGCCGCGCACATCTACTTGAATATTCGCGTCCGCGTGCACCGCCTGCATATTGGGCAGCACGTTCGTAAGGGCGAAATCCTCGAACTCGGCGACGATGGCGGAGCCGTCCACATCCGGTAGGGTGCGGTATTCCCACCAAAATGTAGTTTCCTTGGGGATGATGTTACCTGCCGTACCGCCGTTGATCACACCCACCTGAATGGTGGTATAGGGCGGATCGAAACGGGGATTGACGTTTGATGTCTGCAACGCCTCCGCCTTGTCAGCCAGATAGCTGATTAGCTTGGCGGCGGCAAAGATGGAGTTGACGCCCTTGTGAGTTTCCGATGAATGCCCTTCCAAACCGGTAACAATAGTACGGATTGCGCAGCAGCCCTTGTGAGCGTTGACAACCTTCATCTCCGTTGGCTCACCCACGATCAACGCCTGTGGCTGTACGGGCAGCCCCTGTAAATGCCGTGACAGGTCGGGCGCACCCAGACATCCCACCTCTTCATCGTAGGACAAGGCGAAATGGATGGGCAGGGCCAGTTTCCGCCTGATCATGTCGGGCACGAGTGCCAAGCCAATGGCACAAAAACTTTTCATATCCGCTGTGCCGCGCCCAAAGAGCTTGCCTTCCCGTTCCACGACCTCGAACGGATCGGTGGACCAATTCTGGCCATCCACAGGCACTACGTCCGTATGCCCAGACAGAACCACACCGCCGTCGACTATGGGCCCCACGGTGGCGAAAAGGTTCGCCTTGTCGCCGGTTTGATCATGGATCAGGGTGGAGTCGATACCATGTCCGGCAAGGTAGTCTCTTACGAAATGAATCAGGGCCAGGTTTGATTCTCGGCTAGTTGTATCAAATGCCACCAAGCGATCAATCATTTCGCGTGGTGTGAACACTTCACCTGCCATGTGTTTCCCCCTTACCCATTTAGCGCAGAATAACCGCGATATCTCTTCCGGTCCTTACAGCGGGCCCAACATAGGTGAGTTTTGTGACATTCTTGAGGGGCCCTTGTTAATCATAGGCATTATCGATAATTTTTCTAATTCAGGTAGGATAAATATTTTTATTTGCTCTCTATATTTAGCATCTATCAGCTTGATCAAGCACTTCGGATGGCTTAGGGAGCGCCCATGCGCTGGCAAGTTCAAAAGGCGGTTTTGCCGATCATTCTCCTCACAGTGGCCATTGCGGTCTTCTTCGTGCTTTGGAGTACGCGATCCACGGTTGAGCCGACCGACAGGAGCGAACAGCCCTGGCTGGTCTCTTCCAAAGAAGTACGCCTTGCCAACGTGCAGCCGAGACTGCGCCTGTATGGTGAAATCGTAGCCGGAAGGGAAGTCGATCTGCGCGCCCTGGTGCCCGGCGAAGTGGTAGCAGTAGCGGACAGCTTTGTCGAAGGCGGCAAGGTTGTTCAGGGCAATATGATCATCGAGATTGACGATTTTGAATATCGAGCAAAATTCGATGAACTGTCAGCACAAATCAACGAAGCCCGCGCCCGGTTACAAGAGATCAAGACCCGCAAAACCACCTTCGATCTCGCCCTAAAAAGGGACTGGGAGATGGTTGACCTGCTGCAACGTGATGTCAAACGTGTGCAGGCATTGTCCGGTAAGGGTACCGTATCCGAAAAGCGGTTAGATGCCGCACGAATGGAACTGACACAGCAGCAAAAAACAGCGGAGATGCGGCAAAGCGACCTAGCTGCGGAAACAGCCCAAATCAAACAACAAGAAGCCGTGATCAAACGCTTGAGTGTCGGCCTTCGCCGCGCGAAACGGGATTTGCAACGGGTCCGGCTGACGGCGCCTTTTGATGGATTTCTAGCTGATGTCCAGGCCCAAGTTGGCAAGCGTCTGGGTGCTAACGACAGTGTCGCCAAATTGATTGACCCAGGCCGTCTTGAGGCCCGCTTTACCCTGACCGACCACCAATACGGCCGCCTGTTGTCTGAGGGTGCCTTAGCAGGCAGACCCGCGAAAATTACCTGGCAGGTAGGTAGACGGAGCTTCCAATTCAACGGCCGCCTAGACCGTATCGGCGCCCGTGTCGACAGTTCAAGTGGAGGTGTGCAAGTCTTCGCGCGGCTGGACGGCACTGATCTTACAAAACCCCTACGTCCTGGCGCCTTTGTCACCATCACTGTTCCAGACCGCACCTACCGGGCTGTCGCGCGGATGCCCGAAAGCGCCCTTTACAACGGCGATACCGTCTATGTTATCAAGGACGAGCGTCTAGTGAAACGAGACGTAGAATTAGTGGCACGCATCGACAACGATGTGCTTCTTCGCGGTGGGATAAAGATGGGCGACTGGGTCGTCATCACCAAATTTGCTGAAATTGGACCGGGACAAAAGGTGGAGGTCCGCTAAATGTCCCCCGCTGATTTGGTGCGCCTATTCGTCCGGCACCGCAACGCCTCCAACCTATTGATGGTGATAATGCTAGTAATGGGCGTGGTCTCGCTATCACGGATGAATACCCAATTTTTCCCAGATTTTGGCATCGACATGGTTGCAATCAGCATTGCCTGGCCCGGCGCCGGGGCCGACGACGTGGAAGCTAACATCGTCACCGCCATTGAACCCGAAGTTCGGTACCTGAACAACGTAGACAAGGTGACCTCATTCGCTGTGGAAGGCGTCGCCACAATCCTGGTGGAATTCAATGCGGGCAGCGACATGCAAGCTGCTCGCTCAGACGTTGATTCCGCTGTGGCGCAAATTACCACCCTGCCGGAAGACAGCGAAAAACCCAAAATCAGCCGCGTTGCCAGATACGACACCATCTCGCGTATAGCACTGTCCGGCCCGTTCAGCGAGGCCGCTCTAAAGGCCATTGCCAAGCGCATCCGTGAGGGCCTACTAGCTCGGGGCGTGGATCGGGTCTTGATGTTCGGCGCCCGGGACGAAGAAATTTGGGTCGATGTTGCGCCCCATACCTTGCGGCGCGTGGATCTAACCCTGGAGGAGGTGGCCGGACGAATAAGATTGCGCAGCCGAGATCTGCCTTCGGGCAATATCGAAGGTCTGGTGGAAAAACAGATCCGAAGCCTTGGGTTGGAAACCACCGCCACGGGCCTTGGTAATTTAGAAATTAGGGCCTTGCCAAATGGCGAAAAATTGCGGCTGCGGGACATCGCGGAGGTGCGGGAAGCATTCGAGGCTGAGGCCCCGGAAGGTCGTTTTGATAAAAATCGAGCCATCGAACTTCATGTGAAAC
>CAXGCE010000327.1:0-3482 GCA_964007795.1 uncultured Alphaproteobacteria bacterium
TACATAGAGTGGAATTGGATCGTCGAAATTGACGAAACCTTTATCAGGCATGATGTGTCTTATAGGGCTGGTCTGTCCTTCGAAATGATGTTGGGCCTCTTCGCCCCGCAAAAGAGGGCGCAGAGCCTCTAAGTACTGATCAAACTCAGCAATTCTTTGGGGCTTGTGCCCCATGATCCGCATCGCGGTGTTGCCCGCACCGACCCCCAGAAAGGTCCTCCCGGGCGCCAGGGCGTTGATCGTCCCGATGGCGGCGGCGGTCACCGGCGCAGGACGTGTGCCCGTGACGGCGATTCCCGTCCCCAACCGGATGCGCTCGGTTCGGTATGCCGCCAGGGCCAGGGTGGCGTAGCAGTCGGACCAGATCATCTGTGAATCGGGCACCCAACCGGCGTCGTATCCCAGTTCTTCCAAAAAGGGGAACATATGCCAATCATCGATTTTCGTCGCCACCATGCCGCCGAATTTCATTAGAGAGTCCCTTCAATCAATACCAGTAACGAAATGCCGCAATGGCTGCCAAACCGTAAAGGGCAGCTAGCACATCATCCAACATTATTCCTAAACCACCGCTCACTTTGCGGTCGGCCCAACTGGCGGGCCAAGGCTTGGCAATATCGCACAAGCGGAACACCAGAAACCCTGCTAAATAGTATAATGGCTCCAAAGGCGCCACGATCAGGACCAGCCATTGGCCCGCTACTTCATCGATGACCACGGAACCTGGGTCTTTGCCCCCACTGGCTCGCTCATAAACGTCACTCGCCCAGCATCCAAGGGCAAAGACAGCAGCTGTTGCTACCATCAAGGTGACTGGACCGCCCAGTTGAACCATGGCCCAGGCAAACGGTAAAGCCGCCAAGGAACCCCAAGTGCCGGGCGCCGGCCGAATGAGGCCAGCACCGAACCAGGTCGCAGCTATACAGGCAGGATGGGTGAGGGGCAGGGCCGCTTTCGGCATTGTCATTCTTCAACGTGGCAGGCGTACGGTGGCGATGGCATGAGCAGCAATACCTTCATTGCGACCTGTGATACCCAGGCCTTCCGTTGTGGTTGCTTTAATGCTAACCCGGCTGGGCTCCAGACCAGCGACCTCGGCCAGGCGAGCGGCCATAGCCTTGTGATGTGGCGTGATCTTGGGCCGTTCGCAAATGATCGTCAGGTCCACATGGGCTAGCCGACCGCCAATAGCGCGAACACGGTCCACTGCAAACCGCACAAAATGGGTGGAGTCCCGATTTTGCCATTCGGCTTCTCCGGGTGGGAAGTGCCGGCCAATGTCGCCGTCGCTGATGGCGCCCAGTATCGCGTCCGTGACGCTGTGTAGTGCCACGTCTGCGTCGCTGTGACCGGCTAGTTTAGCAACATGGGGGATATTGACACCGCATAAGCGCACGCTGTCGCCACTTTCAAATTGATGCACGTCGAACCCTTGGCCAAAGCGTACGTCAGACAATCGAGCGGCGTGGGCCGCATCGGCTCTGGTCAGATCATTTGCTGTGGTGATTTTTCCGTTGTCCGGCGACCCCTCAACCAGAACCACCTCCATGCCGCTGGCGCGAGCGATTGAGGCATCGTCTGTGTGCCCTTCACTAGCCTGTTTATGTGCGGTCAGAATGGCCTGAAATTCGAAACCTTGTGGCGTTTGTGCCCGCCAAAGTTCATCACGGGAGACATCGGACGAAATAAGGCCGCCGTTCCCGCGTTTCAGGCTGTCGACCACTGGTATGGCGGCAATGGCGCCGGCATGATCTAGCAAACCATTGAGGACATTGTCGATCACTGGCCGGGATATAAACGGGCGGGCGCCGTCATGAATCAGGACCCAGTCGGGTTTGCGGTATTGCAAGCCGCGAAGACCGTTTCGAACGGATTCCTGCCGGGATGCACCGCCCAGGACGGGCGGCAACAGCTCTAATCCATCGGCGGCCACTTCGTATAGTGTTCGGTCTTCTTCCCGAATCACCGTTGCCACGTGCTTGATGCGTGGGTGATGACAAAACGCCAAAAGGGCGTGGCGTAGCAATGGGATGCCGGCCAGGCTTTGATATTGCTTCGGCAAAGGTCCCTCAAGACGTTCTCCGCGCCCACCAGCAACAACCAAGGCCGCAGTCACCGGCTGTTCTGTCTGCTCCATGGTTGCAGCTTAGCATGGTCGGCCAATCAATGGTTGGCGGAAACTCCGGCTGTGATATTAACGACGCAATTATCACCTACTGACGGGCAGTGGAACGGGTTGATGACAAAGGTGGATGTACAGTTGGATGACTGGGAGGGAGGCCGTGTGGCCTGGGTCACGATGGATAACGAGAGACGGCTGAATGCCGGCTCGTTAGAATTGGTGGAGCAGTTAAAGGTCGCTTTTGACTCCCTTGCACGCGACGAAGACTTGCGTGCGGTCGTCCTGACGGGGGCTGGCGATCGGGCCTTTATGGCAGGCGCCGACTTGAACGATCTGTCGAAATTGAACCCTACGACCGGACGGAATTTCATCACTCAACTGCACACGGCGGCCAAGGCGATCAGAGGTTGTCCCGTTCCGGTCGTTGGTCGCCTGCGCGGCTTTTGCCTGGGAGCAGGATTAGAACTGGCTGCAGCCTGCGATTTTCGCGTGGCTGATGAAAGTTTCGTAATGGGCATGCCGGAAGTAAAGGTGGGTTTGCCTTCGGTGATCGAGGCAGCTTTGTTGCCTCGCCTCGTGGGCTGGGGTAAGACCCGGGAAATCCTTTTGACCGGCACAAATTTCAACGCTAAGGAAGCGCTTGAAATGAGATTTGTCGAAAAACTTGTTCCGGCGGCGGAGCTGGATGCTTGGGTGGGGGTTTGGCTGGAGAAAATTTTGGAAGCCGGCCCGGTCGCGGTACGAGCGCAAAAGGCGTTGATCGGGCAGTGGGAGGAACTGGGTCTGTCTGCAGCTATCGAGGCTGGGATTGAAGTTTTTGGTGAGGCGTTTGAGACCGACGAACCCAATCGAATGCTGGCGCCTTTCATGAAGTCAAAATCCTGATCTGAGTTAGAACCTTGGCAAGGCAACATTGGGTTTTTGGCTATGGCTCGCTGATGTGGCAGCCGGATTTCCCTTATGTGGAACGACGGCCAGCTATGCTATGGGGCTGGCATCGGGCTCACGCGCTGATTAGTACTGTTGCCTGGGGCTCGGTGGAGCGGCCTGGGCTGATCCTCACCCTGCTTCGGGGCGGCACTTGCCTTGGCATGGCCTTTCGCGTCGCGCCGGGTAATTGGAGGCAAACAAGAGCGTATTTGCGCCTGCGGGAAGTTGCCTACCGCCATGTTTGGGTCGGCGTCGATACACCGAATGGTAAGATCAAGGCCCTGACCTTCACGGCGGACCCAAGTAACGGACGCTACATCGGAAAGCAACCCCTAGAGCGTGGTGCTTTGATGGTGGCCCAAGGCGAGGGGAGCAAGGGTACCTCACGTGGCTATTTGGCGGGAACTATCTCGGCGGTCCAGGCTATGGG
>CAXGCE010000328.1:0-3480 GCA_964007795.1 uncultured Alphaproteobacteria bacterium
GCTATGGATGCAGAAACTGGAATGCTAATTTTTCCGTTTCAATCCTATTTGGTCCGCACGGCGCACCACGCCATACTGATTGACACCTGTGTTGGTTGTGGCAAGGAAATCCCCCACCGGCCACAATGGCACATGAAAACTGACAGATTGTGGTTGGAAAAGCTTGCGGCGACCGGCCTTCGCCCAGAGGATATCGACTATATATTTTGCACACATTTGCATGTGGATCACTGTGGCTGGAACACCGATTTCGTCAACGGCAAGTGGGTGCCGACGTTTCCCAATGCTACGTATATCTTCGCGGCAGAAGAATATGCCGCCGCCGAAACCGAAAACTCCATGATCTTTCAACAGAGTGTTCTACCGGTCATGGACGCCGGCAAAGCCAAACTGGTGAAATCCGACTTTGCACTGGATGATCAGGTCTGGCTGGAGCCCACACCGGGCCATACGGCGGGACATGTAGCTGTTCATCTATCCTCCAGCGGCCAACAGGCGGTGATGTGTGGCGACTTGATCCATAGTCCCCTGCAGTGCGCCCGCCCAGACTGGTGCGCCTTTGTGGACCTGGACAAGGAACTGGCACGGCAAACTAGGTGGAATTTCATGGCCAGTAACGCCGAAAGCGGCAACCTTGTGCTAACAGCCCATTTTCCCTCGCCCTCGATGGGACATTTTGTTGCTGAAGGGGATGCCTTCCGTTTTGACTACCTGGAGAACTAAGATAGAGGCAGGTCTTTTATTAGGAGTCCCATCATGATAGCAAAACGCCCAAAGTTCTGTGGCTGGGGGTATGAAGGCGACGGCCTAACCCAGGAAGAACGGGAGATGGTGCTGGGCCGTTATGCGGAACGCTTTGGCCTAGAGGGGTTTGAAAATTTCATCGATACACCGTCGCCAGATCAGGTTGACCTCCACGCCTCTCGAATAGAAATACCCGCCGCGTTGGCAGATTTTTGTTCCGCCGCCAACATTGATCGCTTGACCCATACGTACGGGAAAAGCTTTCCTGACTACGTCCGAATTTACGACAAGAATTTCACAAACGCGCCGGACATCGTGGCCTATGCGACTTCCGAAGATCAAGTGGATGCAGTGCTCGATTGGGCTACCAGCGCTAATGTAGCCGTCATTCCCTTTGGCGGGGGATCCTCTGTCGTGGGCGGTATTGAGCCGGCAGTTGGCAGCAAGTTTGCGGGCACTTTGAGCCTTGACCTCACTAGACTGAATCAAATCCTGGAAATCGACAAGACCTCGCGTGCCGCACGAATGCAAGGGGGGATCCGTTGCCCGGATATTGAAAATGGCTTAAGGCCCCATGGTCTGACCATGCGCCATTTCCCTCAAAGTTTTGACCTGGCGACCCTGGGCGGCATGATCGCCACTCGTTCGGGCGGGCATTTTGCCACACTCTACACTCATATTGACGATTTCGTGGAGAGCACTCGAATGATGACGCCGGCAGGTGTGATGGAAAGCCGCCGCCTGCCGGGATCAGGGGCCGGACCCAGTCCAGACCGCGCAGCCATTGGCTCCGAAGGCTCCCTCGGCATTATCACCGAAGCTTGGATGCGACTGCAGGACCGACCCACCTTTCGCCGCTCAGCCGCAGTCAACTTCGAGACTCTCGAAAGGGCGGTGGAAGCGGTACGTCAATTGACACAGTCAGGTCTATTTCCTTCCAATGTTCGTCTGCTAGACCGTACGGAGGCATTACTGAACGGCGCCGGCGACGGCGAACACGATGTAGTCGTCCTGGGCTTCGAAAGCGCTGATCACTCGGTGGATGCCTGGATGGAACGGGGATTGGCTATTTGTAGTGAGTTAGGCGGAACCTACGATCTGGAAGCGTCGAAGGCTGAAGATAGCAACACCTCTGGAGCGGCGGGCGCTTGGCGGAATGCCTTTATCAAGATGCCCCATTTCCGAGACGCCTTGATCTCAGCAGCAGTAATTTCAGACACGTTTGAAACCGCCATCACCTGGGACAAATTTCATGATTTCCACACGAACGTCACTGCAGCGACCGAAAAGGTGATCGAACGGGCCACTGGCCGAAAAGGCATCGTAAGCTGCCGGTTCACCCATGCCTACCCTGATGGCGCGGCGCCTTATTACACCTTCCAGGCGGTAGGCCGTCATGGGGCACTACTGGAACAATGGCACGAAATTAAGAGCGGAGCTTCCGATGCCGTTATCGAACATGGCGGCACCATTACCCACCATCACGCGGTGGGCCGGGATCATATGCCCTGGTACGAACGGCAACGGCCGGAAGTATTTGGCAAGGCCCTACAAGGTGCCAAGGAGAAATTAGATCCAGCGGGTATTCTCAATCCAGGCGTAATCGTGCCCTTAGCGGGATAGGAGTTGTATTGTGAAGCTTTTGAGTTTTGAAACGGATGCTGGCACCAGTTACGGTCGCCTAGAGGGTCATGGGGTGATTGATCTGGGTCAGAGGTTGGGCAACAAATATCCCGATCTTCGGACCCTTCTGGAGGAAAGCGGCCAGGCCGAAGCCGAAGCTATTGTCGCGACAGATGTGGATTATAAGCTGGATGAAATTTCTTATCAGCAAGTCATACCAAATGCCCGGCGGATCATCTGCATCGGCTTGAACTATCGGGAACACGCCGCCGAGATGGGTCTGAAATTTCCCGAACATCCGTCATTGTTTTCCAAATGGCCTGATGCCCTAGTTGGCCACGAAAATGATATCATCTGCCCTAAGGCATCCAAGAATTTCGACTTTGAGGGTGAACTGGCTTTCATTATTGGCAAACCAGGCCGCCATATTAGCGTTGCGGACGGTATGAGCCATGTCGCGGGCTACACCCCATTCCTGGACGGCAGCGTAAGAGATTTTCAAGGTCATTCGGTGATTGCAGGGAAGAATTTTCAGCATAGTGGGGCCTGCGGACCTTGGTTGACCACGGCCGACGAAATTTCTAATCCCATGGAACTGCGGCTTACCACCCGCCTGAATGGTGAAGTCGTTCAGGACGAGACTACCGCGCAGCTTTATTATACCGTGCCCGATATTATCGCCTACGTCTCCCAGTTTACTCCATTACATCCTGGCGATGTGATCGCCACTGGGACTCCCAGCGGCGTTGGCGCCGGACGCAAGCCACCTTTATGGATGCAGCCTGGCGACCGTATCGCTGTAGAGATTTCGGGATTGGGTGAATTGGCAAATAACGTTGTGGCCGAAGCAGGCTAGTGCGGCAACGAGAACTATTTCATACACCCCGACCACTATATTAGTGCCATACGCGCAATGCCCGTTACATCAGAAGTCATAAAGCGTTATGCGTTCTTTCGCGATTGGTTCGCCCATAGGGATGATTTGTTAACTCATACTGGACTAACAGCTGAAAATAGTTTTTAGGAAATTGGAATTCCCTAATTAACCCTGGCATTTGATACTAAGTAAAAAATTAAATTTATTCTGCAGCAGTACTCGTTATATTTTTTCTT
>CAXGCE010000329.1:0-3479 GCA_964007795.1 uncultured Alphaproteobacteria bacterium
GGTTGCTGGGGCCTTGGACGTATTTTCGGGCGGTCTCCTCGGCCAATTCTTCGGTCTCGTCCACGTGGACCTTCCAAAGATAGCCAAGGTTCTGGGGGCCGGACTCGTATCCCTGCTCGGCGGCGGTTTCATGGTATATCTGGAACGCCTGCTTGGTGGGTTCCATCTCGGTCGAAAGCATGATGTAAGGGATGCGCTGTTCTGCGGCCCACATCAATGAGTCGCGGCTGACCACGCCAGGCAGCCAGACCTGGGGGTGGGGCTTCTGGTAGGGGCGTACCCAGGGGTTAACGTGCCGGTACTGGTAGTGTTTGCCCTCCCATCGGAAGGGCCCGGGCTCGCTCCAGGCTTTGACGATGAATTCGTGGGCCTCTTTGAACCGCTCCCAGTTGTATGGCGGCGGCGAATTGTGGGCCACGCTTTCGCGGCCTGTCCCCCGCACCCAGCCTGAAACCAGGCGTCCATGGGAGATCAGGTCAATCATGGCAAGCTGCTCGACGAGCCAGAGAGGGTCGTCCCAGATGGGCAGGATATTGCCCATGAGGACGATCTTGGCCTTCTTTGTGATGCGCGCCAGGATTGACGCCTCGACGTTCATCGCGCCGCCCATGCAGAAAGGGGTGTTGTGGTGCTCGTTCAGCATCAGGCCGTCAAACCCCATTTCCTCGGCGTAGATCTTCTCGTCCAGATAGCGGTTGTACAGATGTGCGCCCAATTCGGGGCTGTACACTTCGTTGCTTAAGGTCAGGTCTTTGATGGGGGTTCCCGTGGCGCCGAAGAATCCCGACTGTGGGTCCTGGTAAGGTCGTTCGGTGAAGTAGCCGATAAACATTTAGCGATTCCTTCTTCGTTGGATGCTATTCTGGACTCTGGGCTTTCTAGTGCCGCATTATAGCATCGACTATTGGCTAATGCGGGGTTGAAGAGTGTCCTTATCACTCGGCGCGATGCATCCGGAATAAAATTCCGTTGGTGGCATCGAACAGTTGATTGGGAACTAGCATTTGGTCATACAATCAGGACAACCTCAAGGCGATAATTCGATGGACTGCAGTGGTGTAAACGCCTGATGGTGATTGCATTAGTCTGCAGAGGGCCGGACACAACTCCAGAGGCCTAGGAGAATACTTTACAGCCTACAGAAACGAAACCAGAGCCAACCCTCGGAGGGTCTCATGTTGTGTGGAAGACCGTGACCAACTCGAATCGCAACATTCACAGCGTCCATTTGGAGGCTCTCTTTTGGGCGACAGATCTTTCTCTGACCGGTAGGCCTACAGCACTTAGGATTTTGCTAACCGGTTCATGAATGGCCCGTTGCCCGTCTGAAATTTGCAGCGTGTGAATACCTGCCGATTGTTCTGGTTTGCAATGGCAATATCGTTCTCCGGTATAGAGATACATCACCCCTAACCAACCACTGAGTCACCAACAAGAGAAACCCATCAGCCTTCTTTGCGGCGGGTACCGTCTAAAATAACCATTTCTGGCGTCGAAATCCGCTTGACACCCCTAAGCACGTATGATACGTTGCGCACGCCCAAAAAAAGGCCGTTTCCAGACATAAATTCAGGCCAGCCTGTCCTGTTAAGAGAGTCTCTTCATGGAATCCATAATCGTTGCCCTTGCCGCAGGGGGCACAGCCCTTTTATTTGCCTTATTGACCGCTATGCGCGTGCTTCGCGCCGATGCCGGAAATCAGCGGATGCGGGCTATCGGCGATGCTATACGCGAAGGAGCCGGAACGTTCCTCCGGCGTGAATACCTAATCCTGGCCCCGTTCGTCATTGTAGTCGCTGCAGGACTTTGGATATTGATTGACTGGTGGACCGTGGGTAGGACTGTGCCCGAAACTGCCATCGCCTATCTCGCAGGAACCATCTGTTCCGCAACTGCCGGTTTTATTGGGATGAGCGTTGCCGTTCGCGCTAACGTTCGCACCGCCGCCGCAGCAATGCACGGCCTCAACCCTGCCCTCCGAGTCGCTTTCTCCAGCGGCGCTGTTATGGGGGTCACAGTGGTCGGAATCGGCCTGCTGGGCGTGACCATCCTGTACATCATATTCAAAGATATTTCCGTTGTTGCCGGTTTTGGCATGGGCGCCAGTTCGATAGCCCTCTTCGCCAGGGTTGGCGGAGGCATCTTCACCAAAGCGGCTGACGTCGGCAGCGACTTGGTAGGAAAGGTCGAGGCCGGTATACCTGAAGACGACCCAAGGAATCCTGGAGTGATCGCTGATAACGTTGGAGACAACGTAGGGGACGTCGCTGGCATGGGTGCGGATCTGTTCGAATCTTACGTGAGCTCGATCATAGCTGCGATGGCTTTGGCTTTCGCGGGCACAGCTGGCGCGGCAGCGCTTGCTTGGGATGCCGACAAGGTAGTATTGCCCTTGATGTTAGCAGGCGCTGGAATAGTGGCCGCCATTCTAGGTACGTTTGTAGTGCGCAGCGGCGAGCAGGCCGATTTCGGCCAGCTGCTTTGGGCCTTGAGGCGGGGTATTTTTGCCGCCGCGATATTGCTCGGGGTCTTCGCTTTGGTGATTATTCTCTCACTAGATATGGAGATCGAGTGGTTCTGGGCGATCGTGACCGGCCTCGCGGCGGGTATCATCATCGGCCTGTCCACTGAGTATTATACGTCTTACGAATATAAGCCCACCCAAAATGTGGCGGAAACGTCGCAAACGGGCGCCGCCACGGTGATGATTAGCGGGATTGCCACTGGCATGGTCAGCACGGTCATTCCTCTTTTCGCAGTAGGACTCACTATCATCATAGCCTTCGAGTTGGCGGATTTCTACGGTGTAGCCCTAGCAGGGGTAGGCTTGCTGTCAACCTTGGGAATCACGCTGGCCACCGATGCCTACGGCCCTGTCGCTGATAACGCCGGCGGTATCGCTGAGCAGGCGAAACTTGATCCTCAGGTCAGAGAGCGTACTGACGCTCTGGACGCTTTGGGCAATACTACGGCTGCCACTGGCAAAGGCTTCGCCATCGGCTCGGCTGCACTGACCTCTTTGGCACTGCTAGCGGCCTTCACCATTGCCGCCGACATCGACGTGGTTGATCTACTGGATCACAAGGTCATCGTTGGTGTCCTGTTTGGGGCAATGCTGCCCTTCCTGTTTTCCGCCTTTACCATGAAGGCTGTGGGCCGGGCCGCAATGTCCATCGTAAATGAGGTCCGCCGCCAGTTTAGGGAGATTCCCGGGCTGATGGAGGGGACATCTGACCCCGATTACACTGAATGCGTGGATATCGCCACCAAGGGCGCGCTCAAAGAAATGATCATCCCTGGCGTGATGGCAGTGGCTGCCCCTCTGGCTACCGGGTTCGTCCTGGGCGTCGAGTCCCTGGGCGGTATGCTCATTGGCGCGGTTGGCGCCGGGTTCATGCTGGCCATCATGATGGCCACGGCCGGCGGCGCGTGGGACAATGCCAAAAAATACGTGGAACTTGGCCACTATGGCGGAAAGG
>CAXGCE010000330.1:0-3465 GCA_964007795.1 uncultured Alphaproteobacteria bacterium
AGTGGGCTGCCGGGCGCCAATTTTGTGATCATTTTGAAGCTGGCTTCCGCTTCGTCCAATCGTCCTTGACGCAGGCGAACCAGAGCCAAGTTGTTGCCGGCAAGTAAACTGCTGGGTTCCAGATTTAGGGCTGTTTCATATGCAGTGGCGGCCGGCGCCAACTGTTCGGCTTCCTGATACAGGTTGCCTATATTGATATGGGCGCTAACCAGCCCGGGGGCTTTTTCAACGGCCGTCTTCAGGACAGAGATGGCCTCCCCTGGTCGAGCGAGTTTCAACAGTACACGGCCCAGGGAATCCATAAGACCCGGTTCGCCCGGCATACGGTCGAGCGCCTCACGATAGGCCACCTCTGCTTTGTCCGGCCGCTGGTTTTCTTCTTGTAGTCCGCCCAAATTGGCGAAGTTCATGACGTCCCCTGGTGCCAGTTCACATGCTGTCTCGGTCATTGCGATAGCTTCTTCTAACTGGCCGGTTTCGCGCAGAATATTTCCCAGGTTGGTATATGCGGGCCCGAAATTCGGCGCGATCCGAATGATTTTGCGCAGACATTGTTCTGCCAGATCCAATTCTCCAATTTGATAGGCCTGAAAAGCAGCCGGCAGAAGTAGGTTGGGAGAGACGCCTCGGTGCGCGGCCAAGTCCAAAAGATGTTGACGCGCACTATTGCGGTTCCCTGTTCGGGCGAAATGTTCAGCTTGCCGCAAAAGTTGTTCGGGGTCGTTCATGATGCCTCTCCAGCCACTGTCCATAGCATGGATCGATGAGGCAGGCAGCACGGGATGCTTTTTCCCTATGAACAAGGGACTAGGAGCGCTATCAAATGGGTAAATTATTTGGTCTATGCTGGAGGATAAACGATAGCTATGGAACATCCGGTTCTTTTAACGGGCGGCGCTTCTGGTGTCGGCGAGGCGACAGCTGACTTATTGCTGAAGCGAGGACACAAGGTCATTTCCATTGATGTCAAACCATTCACCACTAGTAGTTTCGAGCAGCATCATTGTGACTTGAGCGACCCTGCCAGTATTGACGCAGCCCTGGCGAAATTGCCGGGGCCGTATTCGTCGCTTTTGAACGTGGCGGGCGTGCCCATGGCCGTGGGCAACGAATTGACGATGAAGGTGAACTATTTCGGCCTGCGTTATTTCACCGAAAGGGTCTTTGATCGTATTGCCGACAGTGGCACTGTGGTCAACGTGGCCTCGATCGCGGGTAACAATTGGCGCAAGCGGCGCGGTTACCTCTCGGAATTGATGACGATCGAGGATTTCGACGCGGGCGTTGCCTGGTGGCGCGAGAATGAAGAGGCATTGGGGACCGACGCCTATACCTTCTCCAAGGAAGCGGTTGTAGTCTATACCATGGCGTTGGCAGGCAAGGGACTAGCTCGCGGTATCCGGGTTAACGATGTGGGGCCGGGTCCCGTGGATACGCCGATCCTACCGGATTTTACCAACGACGTCGGTCCGGAAAACATGCAGATGCTTATCGATACCATCGGCCGCCCTGCCCAACCTGTCGATATTGCTGAGGCGCTGGTGACTTTGGCCGAGGGACAGATCAGCTGGCTGAACGGGCAGCACATTATTGTTGATGGCGGTTTGATGGCGGGGATTTCTAGCGGCTGGAAAAGGTAAGCTCAAATGACGGCAGTCCGCTCTTTTGTCAATGTTGACCTATCGGACGATGCAAGCTTTAAGCACGGATTTCCCCACGACTATTTTACCTGGTTGCGGGAAAACGAACCGGTCTATTGGCACGATCCCACGTCGGTTTCTCCGGATGGCGAAGGGTTTTGGGTGATTAGCCGTCATCGAGATGTCATGGAAGTGCTCCGCACACCGGAGGTTTTCTCTTCCAATACAGGCGGTGATCGCAAAGGTGGGGGCACCACTCTTAAGGACGAGCGCGCCGCCGGTAAGGTCCTGAATTATTCTGACGACCCGCATCACCGGGTGCTGCGCGGCTTGGTCAACAAGGGCTTTACCACCCAGTCAGTGGGCGCGTTGGAAGCTGAGTTGCGCCGCCGGGCAAATTTGTTGATCGACCAATTCCCCAATGGAGAGAAGTTTGACTTTGTTTCTATGTTTTCCCGTGAATTGCCAACCCAGGCGATTTGCATCGTTCTTGGTGTGCCGCAGCAGGATCGGGGTGAGTTGATTGAATGGATGGACTTGGGACTTGAGGCGGATTCCCACAACGTCATCGCAGCTCGGTATTTCAATAAAATTCGTGATTACGCACGAGTAATCGTGGCCGAGAAGCGCCGTAACCCCGGCGACGATATTCTCTCCACCATCGTGCATGCCCGAATAGAGGGGGAAGATAATCGTTCGTTGACGGACGAGGAGTTGGCGCATTTTTTCCTGCTGCTGTTTCCCGCTGGGGCCGAAACCACGCGCAGCGCGATTGGCGGCGGCTTGCGAGCCTTGGTAGAACATCCGGCTCAGATGGCGTTGCTACGCAGCGATCCTTCTAATGTAAAAGGTGCGGTGGAGGAATTCGTTCGCTGGATGACACCCTCCATCTACAAGCGTCGCACAGCGACTCGAGACATTGAATTCGGCGGTAAATCAATCTGCCGAGGCGACAAAGTGACGATCTGGGAAATGTCGGCCAATCGTGACGCTACTGTGTTCGACAATCCTTTCATCTTCGATATTACCCGGCGGCCTAACCGGCACATCGGCTTCGGCTTCGGTGCGCATGTTTGCCTAGGCGCCGGTTTGGCGCGTCTGGAGATCAAGATTGCTATTGAGGAATTGTTGCGCCGGGTGGAGCATTTCGAACTTGCCGGCCCGGCCCGTTGGGTGCCCAATAACAGATTGCTGGGGCTTCGAGACCTGGCCTTGCGAGTAACCAAGAAGGAGAAAAACCAATGAGTGATCGAGGGAAACGTGAAAAGGGCAAGGCTTTGGCCCGTACGCTGCTAGAAGGCAGCGAAATTGGTGTCCGCGTACCCAAGAAATTCGTTGACTATAATCTGGAGCATTTGTTCGGCGATGTCTGGCAGGGTGACGACTTGACCCTGGAAGAACGCTCCCTGGTCACTTGCACAATTTTGGTGGCCCTGAACCGGGAGGCGGAACAACGCATTCATTTTCGAGCTGCTCAGAACCTGGGCCTGCCGCGTGACCGTATCGAGGGCATGATTATTCACGCCGCCCACTATGCCGGCTGGCCAGTTGCGGCTTCCGCCTTTCGGGTTTTAGCTGAAGTCTGGCCGGAAAATCGCGAGGATTAGGCTGTGTCAGAATTGCAAATCCTCAATCTTGATGCCGATGCTCGGGAACGCGACCTTATCCATAGCCGGTATTTCGCGGAGACGGTCGGCGAGAGCGTTTGCAAAAAAGCGCAACACAGGTCCGATCAGCTTCGGAAGCAGGTAGCTGGTTATCTTCTGAGTCGCTCATCTCTAACAATCAATAGATGATTGTGTGCAATGAGGTCCAAGATTATCAC
>CAXGCE010000331.1:0-3465 GCA_964007795.1 uncultured Alphaproteobacteria bacterium
GGTGCGGATGTGTTGGTGGAAGATTTTGCACCTAGTTCAACGCGGCAAACCCTCGTAAACAGCAAAAATTTGGGATCTATCAATCCACGCTTGATTAGCTGCTCCTTGACAGCGTATGGCAAGCGCGGTGCGTTGAAGGACGAGCCGCCTATCGAGGATCTAGTTCTTGCCCGCATGGGCGTGTTGGGGGGTATGCCAGGATTTCGCCCGCCGCCGGTGCATGTGGTGCATCCTCTGCCAACTGTAGGTTCGGCCCTTTTGGCTTGCCTCGGCATTGCTGCTGCATTGCTGGCGCGTGAGAGCACGGGTCGGGGTCGGACAGTGGAAACCAGCATGATGGCTGGCGCGCTTCTCTTCCACCCAAAGGTCATAGGCGAAAATTTGGACGCTCATGTCTTCCAGACCCATCCGTCCGGCAGTGCACCGTTCTATAGCGTTTATCAATGTGCGGATGGAAATTGGGTGCAATTAGGTTGCGTGCATGTCCGTTTTATTGCCATCGCGGCAGGTCTAATGGGTATTGGCGATCTGGTGGCTGAGCCGCGCTTCAAAGGTGGCGGCGGGAATATGACGGCTCAGGATGAACAAGAACTGCGGGATACCTTAACCCGTGCCATTGCCTCTAAACCCTTAGCCGCTTGGGCCGAAGCCTTCGAGGCGGCTGACGTGCCGTTTGCCCCCGTACGGCAAACTAGAGACGGCATGGACGATCCGCAGGTGATCCACAACGGCATGGTGGTCACTCTAGACGACCCGGTGGAGGGCTCAGTGGTGCAAATGGGTGTGCCATTGACTTTTAGCAAAACACCTGGCGCCGTGCGAGGCCCACGGTCGGACGAATATTTGGATGTTTTGTTAGATCCGTTGCCAATTAATGGAGCTGGCAAAAATACCTTTGACGCGGCCCCATTGGCGGGTATTCGCATTCTCGAGATTACTAACCTAATCGCCGGTCCAACCGGTGGCCGATTGCTGGCTGATTTAGGTGCTGACGTGATCAAGCTGGAACCCCATACTGGTGATCTGTCTCGGCCTATTGGCCGCACTTATTTTTACAATCTGAATTTCAACAAGCGCTCCGTATCAGTCGACGCTAGTACGAATGCGGGCCGTCAGGTGGTACAGCGCATTGCTGATAGTTCGGACGCTTTATTGGCAAATTTGCGTCCAGGTGCAACGGCTCGTATGGGTATTGGGCCGGACATTAACCGGAATTTGATCGAAACTCATTTGACCGGTTACGGTGCTACGGGCCCCTATGCAAAACGGCCGGGCATCGACCCCTTAGCACAGGCCTTGATGGGCATGTCACAGGCCCAGGGCGGCCTCGAAAACCAACCGGTGTTTCCGGCACAATTGGCGCCAACGGACTATACAACGGGTGCTATGGGTGCGTTCGGAACGGTTTTGGCGCTGTACGCCCGTGCCCGCAACGGTATCGTGCAGCGGGTTGACAGTAACTTACTGAACGGTGCCGCCCTGCTCAGTTCTGCGTGGTTCACAAAATACGACCGGCGACCGGAACGCCCCCTAGCTGACAAGGAGCAATTCGGTCTCACACCCTATCATCGACTGTTTCAACTGCGTGACGGCTGGATCTACGTGGTCGCCCAGGACGTGACACAGCGACAAGCCCTATGCCGGGTTGTGGGCGTTGACTGGGTCGCGGATTCCAATGGCAACCATCCGAACGAAACGCCTTTTGCTCAAGATTTGGCGGCGGCCTTTTCCGGTTGTGTTGTGGCTGAAACCATGGCTGCGTTGAAACAGGCCGGCGTTCCGGTGGCAGAGGCGCAGATGGGCAATAGCGAACTATTCCTTGAGGACCCTCATACCCGAGAAAACGACTTGGTAGCTACCGTGCAACATCCTACCGCTGGTAAATTATTGGTCGCCCATGGCTATATCCGGTTCGGCAATACGGAAGTTCCAAAACGACTGCCAACCCCCTTGTTGGGCGAGCAGACAAGTCAGGTACTGCGGGAAGTCGGCTATAGCGAGGCGGAGATTTGTATCCTGTATGACGACAACGTTGTTTTGACCGAAACCGCCTAGTCCAGGCCGTACAGGAGTGACACGTTATCGCGGGTGATCTTGCGGACCTCGTCGTGGGGCACATCTGCCATCACCTCGCTCAGTACCTCTCGGGAACAAGGCCAAGTGGAATCCGAATGAGGATAATCTGCTCCCCACATCAGATTGTCCACACCCAGGATATGCCGGGTTAGAATGGCCGCTCGGTCATCCTCTATGGTAGCGTAAAATTGCCGCCGCCAGATTTCCAGGGGCCGAGTGTCCATGAACGGACCACGTCCGAAGCGGTTCTCTCTTGAAACACCTTGATCCAGCCGGTCCAGCCAATGAGCTAACCAGCCCGCGTTGAACTCGCCGACAACGATCTTCAGATTCGGAAATTTTTCAGCCACGCCCCGACATATAAACTCTACTAAAGTGCGCTGAATATTTGCGGCAGAGCCAGCATAAGACGCTAAAGGGTCTGGCGCGGTGCTGAGCAAATGCGGGGATACATAGGCGTTACAGCCTACATGCATAGATACAGGTACCCCTGCCTCTTGCGCGGTCTCCCAGATGGGGTCGTAGTGGTCGTTGAAATAGGGTTTTTCCTCCGGTGAGGTGCAGGGAATACAGACGCCCTTAAAGCCCTTGCCGATTACTCGTTTCAGTTCAGCCAGACCGGCTTCTGGATCCTGCAGTGGGATTGCTGCTAATCCGTGCAGACGTCCCTTTCCCTGAGCTGCGTAGTCGAATACCCAGTCGTTGTAATTCTTTTGGCAAGCTACCAGCAGGTCAATATTGGGGATACTGAACATGCCAAAATAGCCTGGGTATAATAATTCCATGGCAAGACCATCGGCGTCCTGATCAATATGCCGCGCCGCGCCAGAGCGGATGCCTTCCCGCAGGCCGCTATAGCCCTGTTTAAGTATTTCTACGATTGTGGGGTCGGTCAAATCGTCAACTTCCGGTTTTCGGCCTACCCTCCGTACCAGTTTGGCGCCATCCCGGAGACGTAACCCTGCAAGGCCAAGGCGGCCTGCTCCAGTTCCCTTCAAGCCCTGGCTGGGTATGACAATGGCATCAATCTCTTCGTCGGTGTTCATTACCCGTGGCGCGTCGTCACCGAGGTTGGCTCTCAGATGACGCAGGTTATGTTCCTCACGCTGACCGACTGCACTATCGGTCAAAAACACGCAATTGTTGTGGGCCGTCAAACCCCGCACGGCATGATACGTATCGATCCAAGCTTCAATGCCAGCAACCGCATCGAGTTCGGCACGGGGCGGCCGAAGCTCAGCAGCTGTTATGGGCACGGAACTTTTGAGAGAGGTGAGCAGTGTTGTCAACGGAAAACAGCAACCTATCGTCGTACAGGGGAAGAGGTCAGCACCGCAGGCTCTGGATCTAGATGCTTTATCACGAAGTCAAGCATGGTGACATGACGAT
>CAXGCE010000332.1:0-3442 GCA_964007795.1 uncultured Alphaproteobacteria bacterium
GGGTTGAGGTTAACGCCTATGGGCGCGAGATCCGCGAACTCGCGCGACAGGATGGCCAGCCCGGCGACGATGTGGTGCTGACAATTGATACTGGCCTGCAAGAAAAGATTTCCCGACGCCTGATTGATGAAAGTGCAGCGGCCGTGGTCATGGACATTCACCAGGGTGAAATCCTGGCCATGGTCTCTTCCCCCAGCTATGACCCGAATGCCTTCAATCTTGGAATGTCAACCAAGGCCTGGAACGCTCTGGTGCAGAATCCCCGCAAGCCGCTGATCAACAAGGCCATCGCGGGACAATATCCGCCTGGTTCCACCTTCAAGATGATTGTCGCTCTAGCAGCCCTGGAGGCGGGTGTCGCGGGTCCCAGCCACCGGGTCTTTTGCAATGGCGTTACCGAACTGGGCAACACAAAATTTCATTGCTGGCGGCATAAATATGGTGGCCACGGCTGGATGAACATGAACCAGGCTATCGCTCAATCCTGTGACACCTATTTTTATGACCTCGCGCTCCGTTTAGGCGTAGACCGCATCGGCGACATGGCCCGGCGATTTGGCTTGGGCGAGGCGTTGGGTATCGAGCTGGTAGGCGAAATGGATGGCCTGGTACCAAGCAAGGATTGGAAGCTGGCTGTCACTGGCGTGCCGTGGCAAATGGGAGAGACCCTGATCACGGGGATCGGCCAGGCCTATCTGTTGGCGACGCCGCTGCAACTGGCGGTCATGACAGCTCGGCTATGTAATGGCGGTATTGCAGTCACGCCTAAACTGTCCCGCCGAATAGACTCGGGAGCGGGCGGGACGGAGAATGACGATCGCCTCGATCGAACGGCAAGCCTTTCCGCTTCTCACCGGTCCATCGGGGTATCAGCAGGCAATCTGCGGGTCATTATGAATGGCATGTCGGAGGTGGTGAATGGCAAGCGGGGTACTGCCCGGAACTACCGGCTGGACAAGGAACTAGGTATGCAAATGGCTGGTAAAACCGGCACCTCCCAAGTTCGCCGCATTTCTAAGGCTGAACGCAAGGCGGGTGGAAAACTAGCCAAGAAAACGCCCTGGAAAGAACGAGACCACGCTCTCTTCACTGCATTTGCTCCCGTGAGCGCGCCGCGTTATGCCACCTGCGTGGTTGTGGAGCACGGCGGCTCGGGCACTTATGCGGCCCAATTGACAAAGGATATCATGACGGAAGTGCTGTCGAGCGATCCACTGTCGCGATCGCCCCTTGGGTTTAGCCATGGCGCCGGCCCGGCGGCAAGGGGGACGTGATATGAGCGTTACGCCATGACGCTCGGCGGTTCCATGGGTCGCCAGTCGGATCTGACCCTGCTGCAAAAAATGTTACAGATCAATTGGCTTCTAATTGTACTATTGACCATGATCGCGGGCGTCGGTTTCGCCATGTTGTATTCGGCCGCCAATGGCAACATCGAACCCTGGGCCTCGCGGCAGATGATGCGCTATGGTGCTGGCTTGGCACTGATGCTGATGATCGCGGTGATGGACGTTCGTTCCTGGTTGCGCCATGCATATTTGATCTATGCGGCCGCTCTATTGCTGTTGATCGCGGTAGAGGTGATGGGTGAGATCGGGATGGGTGCCCGGCGGTGGGTCAATCTAGGCCTGTTCCAATTGCAGCCGTCCGAGATGATGAAAATCGCCCTGGTCCTGGCTTTAGCCCGCTTCTATCACGGCATGCCCATGGAAGAGGTCGGCCGTCTGCGTTGGCTGGCGATACCCTTGGTGCTGACCTTGGTGCCGGTTGCCCTGGTCATGCGGCAGCCTGATCTGGGCACGGCGATCTTGCTGTTGGCCACGGCCATGGCGATCTTGATTCTGGCTGGCGTCCGTCTCTGGAAATTCGCTCTATTGGTCGGGCTCATGCTGGCCGCCATTCCGTTCGGCTGGCGCTTCATACTGCACGGCTACCAGAAGGATCGGGTGCTGACCTATCTGAACCCGGAACGGGACCCTCTAGGTGCGGGCTACCAAATTATGCAATCAAAAATTGCTTTGGGTTCCGGCGGCCTGTTCGGCAAGGGGTTCATGCAGGGTACGCAGAGCCAACTGGCATTTTTGCCCGAACAGCAGACCGACTTTATCTTCACCATGCTGGCCGAGGAATTTGGCCTGATTGGCTGTCTTGGCCTGTTGGGATTATACGTTTTGGTGATAGTTTACGGTTACGCGATTGCTTTGCGATCCCGCAGCCAGTTTGGGCGGCTGCTGGCTATGGGTATGATCACAACATTTTTCCTGTATGTTTTCATCAACATGGCCATGGTCATGGGTTTGATCCCAGTGGTCGGTATTCCCTTGCCGCTGGTGTCGTACGGCGGCACATCCATGATGTCCCTGTTAATAGGATTTGGCCTGATCCTCAGTGTTTACGTGCACCGAGACGTAATAATTCCCCGGCGGCCCGGTTACCGCGATTAAAGGGGTAGGGCAGTTATGTTTTTAATCTGCTCCACCAGGAATATTTGGATGTGATTGTTCAACTAAGGCAAGTTCTGGCAAAATAATCTCTTTTGCTCTATCAGCCGTGGTGCTGATATATCTACATCATGACCATGATCGCCGATCCGGCTGTGATGGTGCCGGCGTCGCGACGCTTCATTATTTTGGCAACCGTATCCGCCGCTACCATGCTGTATGCCATGGCGATAACCGTCGCCAATGTGGTGCTGCCGCAAATGCGCGGCGCCCTTTCGGCAACACCGGATCAGGTGGCCTGGGTGGTAACATTCAATTTGGTGGCCACGGCCGTAGTCACACCAATTTCTGGCTGGTTGTCGAACAGGTTCGGTCGGCGCAACGTAATGCTGTTCTGCGCCCTCGGTTTTTCTATTTCATCCGTATTATGTGGCCTTGCCAATAGTTTGGAGGCCCTGGTATTTTGCAGGGTGTTGCAGGGAGCGTTCGGCGCCCCATTGGTGCCTGTATCCCAGGCCATCATTCTGGACACGTTTCCCAAAAACCAACACGCCTTGGCCACGGCCTTGTGGGGTGTCGGCGTCGTATTTGGCCCCATCATCGGCCCTACCCTGGGCGGTGCCATTGCCGAGGAATATAGCTGGCGTTGGGTATTTTTCATGATTGTGCCCTTTGGGCTCATCACGACCGGAGCGATCTGGATGTTCATAAGGCGGCGTCCCAACCGCCAGAAAAGCCCTAGTTTAGATTGGGTTGGTTTTCTTGCCCTAGCGGCAGCATTGGCTGCTTTTCAGTTCATGTTTGACCGTGGCCAGCGCAACGATTGGTTCAATAGCTCAGAAACGATTGTGGAATGTACCATCGGATTTCTAGCTCTATATGTATTTCTGGTACATATATCCACAGCGGAGCGGCCGTTCATCAGCCTCCGCCTGTTTCTAAACCGAAATTACAGCATTGGCCTAATTTTGGCCTTCATCTTTGGCATGCTGAATTTCACG
>CAXGCE010000333.1:0-3440 GCA_964007795.1 uncultured Alphaproteobacteria bacterium
CCTTGTCGACGCACACCACGTCATGCCCGAAATCCGCAAAACAGGCCCCCGACACAAGGCCTACATAACCCGTGCCGATCATCGTGATTTTCATAAAGCCGCACAGCCCCTGCTGTAGGAAGGAGCGCTCGCCCTAGCACGCCCTTTGCGGATTACAAACAAGGAGTGAGGACGCCAAAGAGGGCGAGGATGCCGTCTCTGTGCCGCGATGCAATAGGCTGGACTTTGCCGAATGCCACTCCTAACACAAGCCCAAACTATGGGCTGACGAGTGCCAATGCTGAAAATTCCTGATCGCGTCGGGCGCGTGCCGACTCTCTTTATCGCCTCGGTCCTGATTCCTACGGCGATAGCGATACTTTACTATTCGCTGAGTTCCAGTCTGTACATTTCCGAGTCGCATTTTGTCGTTCGCAACTCCGATAAATCGGACGTTTCGGGCTTGAGTTCGCTGATAAAATCTGGCGGGTCCTTGTCGGGGTCAAAGTTCCCGACAAGGAGTTCCGGGCCCTGGAAAAAATCGCTTCAGATACTGGCGGTATCATTGTCGAACGAGCCCGGGGCGATTTTCCTACTCTGTTGATGAACTGCGCCTTGTCTATATCCCAAGGTGGTTATAACACCTTGATGGAAAGCATGCATGCGGGCGCCCGCTCGATCGTTGTGCCCTATGCTGGCGGTCTGGAGACGGAGCAGACCCTACGGGCGGAGCTGTTGGCTAAACAGGGAGCCATCGTCACCCTGCCCGAAGGACAATTGACACCGGCGCGGCTCGTCGTCGCTATCGAAGGTGCCTTGGCAATGACACCCACCGCGGCCATGTTCCGCACCGATGGGGCGACGGACAGCGCGAACAAGATTGTCGCCTGGGCCGATGCCCTGGACTGGTAGCGCTATGTCGACGTGGTCCCAACTGAGCGAAGAATTGCGTCGATGGTCTGAGGACGGCCGCAGGGCCGGTTTGTGGTGGCGGGATGACGACGCCAAGAAAAATGGACCGAAATTGGCACGGCTCATCTCCCTAGCTGAAACCAGCCGGGTCCCCCTGGCTGTGGCTGTGATACCTGGGCAGGTTCAGGATGATTTGGGGCTGGCATTCGCGGGTGTCCCAGAACTGGCAGTCCTGGTGCATGGACTAAGGCATGAAAATCTTGCTCCATCAGGAGAAAAGAAATCAGAATTCGGACCATATCGGCCAGTAGCGGAGATGTTGGACGACGTTGCGGTTGCCTTTGAAACCATGATGGTGCTTTTCCCTAAACTGGCCCACCCGGTATTCGTTCCGCCATGGAACAGAATAGCCCCCGAATTGGTAGCCCGTTTGCCCTTGGCTCGCCTGCGGGGGTTCTCTCAATTCGGACCGCGGGCGGCGAAAAACCCGGTTGAAGGGCTGATTGAGGTTAATTGTCACATGGATTTGATCGATTGGCGGGGAAAAAAAGGCTTTGTCGGGGAGGAATTGGCTCTAAGCGCCCTAATTTCGCACTTGCGCTCCAGACGAACTGGTTCGGTTGATGCGGGAGAGGCGACCGGTATATTGAGCCATCATGACGTCATGGACGACAAATCATGGTTATTTTTGGCCGAATTGTTCGATCGCACGAAAGGTAGTGAGGTTGCTCACTGGTTAACCATGAATGAAATTTTTAATTTGCCCAAATGAACAGCTACCGGTATCCGTTGAAAGAACTTGTTCCCGATTATCTTCGGGCCGGATTCGGGTTTTTTGTGCCGGTTGGTCTGATGTTGTTTACGGACCTGGCACCTCTTGTGTTCTATGTTTTAGCCGGATTGGCATTATTGTTTGGTATTTATGGTTTACGGACAGCGTTGCGTCAGGCAACAGTTTTGAGTGTTGATGGCAACGGGTTGCGCCAGGAGGGACCGTTGGGGGCAATATTCGATCGGGATCTTCGCTGGGCGGATATGCGAGATTTCCGATTGCGCTACTTTTCCACCCGGCGCGACCATAAACAGGGCTGGATGCAATTGATCCTGCGTGCGGCCGACGACAGTGCCAGCCGAGGTCCCATTCTTTTCGATTCATATCTGCCCGGTTTTGATGACATTGTGCGTATGGCTTATGACGTTAGCGAACGCCGGGGCCTGCCGGTCGATCCGACATCCGCAAGTAATCTCGCGGCCATGGGTCTGGGCGATGGTGAACCCCATGGGCGGTCCCATGATGCGGCAATGACATCATGAGCAATGTGCTGCGGGTACGGGATCTGGTTGTTGAATTCAAGGCTGCCGAGGGTCTGATCCGTGCTGTTGATGGGGTGTCTTTCACCGTGCCTGAGGGTAAGACCGTTGCCCTAGTAGGGGAGTCTGGTTCGGGCAAATCTGTGGTCAGCCAAACCATCATGCAAATTTTGCCAACCACCGGCAATATCGTGGGTGGCGAGGTGCTGTTCCATGATCCGGACAAGCTGGGCTCGTTCGTTGATTTGGCTAAGTTGCCTGCGAACTCAAAAGAAATGCGCGCCGTTCGCGGTAGGTGTATTTCGATCATATTTCAGGAACCGATGACGTCCCTGTCACCACTGCATACCATCGGTAACCAAATATCTGAGACCCTGCTGCTGCACCAGGACGTCTCGAAAAAGAACGCCCTGGAAATGACGACTGAGATGCTGCGCATGGTAGGTTTTCCTAACCCGGAACAGTCTGTCTATAAGTATCCCTTCGAGTTGTCCGGTGGCCTTCGGCAACGGGCCATGATCGCCATGGCCTTAGTCTGCCGGCCAGCCTTGCTGATTGCGGATGAGCCCACGACGGCCCTGGATGTGACCATTCAGGCGCAAATTCTGAAGTTGATTGCGGATCTGCAATCGGAATTGAACATGGCCGTGTTGATGATCACCCATGATCTGGGCGTGGTCGCTAACGTGGCAGACGAGGTCGTGGTGATGTACCACGGCAAAGTCATGGAACGGGGCCCTGTGACCAGCATCTATGAAAATCCGGAACATCCCTATCTGAAGGCCTTGATACTGGCGGTGCCTCGGTTTGGCATGAAACCGGGGGAACGCTTGGTTCCTTTGCGCGAGATCAGCGCCGATGCGGGCACCCTTTTGAAGCAGAAGGAACCCTGGCCGGAATCCGCCCGCGAGGCGGGGCCGCTGTTAGATGTAAGCCATTTGTGCAAGTCGTTTGAGACCCGCAAACGCAGGCTGTTAGGCGGCAAACCAGGGGGCCGGATCATGGCGGTGGATGATATTTCCTTCCACGTCAATCCTGGCGAATGCCTAGGCTTGGTCGGAGAAAGCGGCTGCGGCAAGACTACTACCTCGAAATTGATCATGCGGGCGTTGACCCCGGATGCGGGTCAACTGTCTTTCAATGATCATGGCAAAATCGTCGACGTTCTGGCCCTCAAAGATGAAGAATTATTCAAGTTTCGCCGAAAAGTGCAGTTCATATTCCAGGATCCGTTCTCG
>CAXGCE010000334.1:0-3437 GCA_964007795.1 uncultured Alphaproteobacteria bacterium
CTACCTCAACGCCCAGGGATCTAGCTTTCCTAAGTTTTGACCCTGCCGCCTCCCCGGCGATCACGAGGTCAGTCTTTGCAGACACGGAACCGGACACATTGGCGCCCAAGGATTCAGCGCGCGCCTTGGCTTCGGCCCGGGAGGTATGCTCCAGTGTACCCGTAAATACCAACGTTTGACCCGCAATGGGAGATGACGTATCAGCCCTTGCCATATCCTGCACATTCAACTGGGTCACGAGATCAAACCAAGCTGATCGGCTTTGTCCGTCGGTAAAAAAGGCCAGCAGCGCCTCTGCCACCTTGTCACCTATGCCGTCGATATCAAGCAATTCGTTCAAATGATCCGGCGTCATCGCGGCCTCAAAACCGGCTAACGTTTGGTAACGCCGGGCCAAAAGGCGACCGTTGCCTTGGCCCACGTGCCGTATTCCCAAGGCAAAGATCAAGCGGTCCAACGGGATATCTCGGCTCTGATCGATAGCGTCGAAAAGGTTCCTGGCCGAGGTTTCGCCCCAACCCTCCCAGTCCATGAGCGGATTATCTCCACCTTCCAAACGGCCACGCAATTTAAAAATATCGGCCGGCGTCTTGATTAAACCAGCCTCGAAAAAGGCTGCAATCTGTCTTTCTCCCAATCCTTCGATATCAAAGGCATTGCGGGAGACTAAGTGACGCAAACGCTCCACGGCCTGGGCCGGACAGGTCAACCCGCCGCTGCAACGCCAATCAACTTCACCCTCCTCCCGTACGGCTGGAGAACCGCAGATTGAACATGCGGTCGGATACACAAACGGTTCGTCGCCGGGTTCTACAACTTCCAGCACCTGCGGGATAACGTCACCGGCTCGTTGCACCAAAACCAAGGCGCCGACGCGGATGTCTTTCTCCGTTATGTAATCCTCGTTATGCAGGGTGGCGTTGGAAACCACAACGCCACCTACGGTGACCGGCTTCAGACGTGCCACTGGGGTCAGTTTGCCGGTCCGGCCCACCTGAATATCAATATCCTCGACCAGCGTCTGCGCCTGCTCGGCGGCAAACTTATGGGCGATGGCCCAACGGGGTGAGCGGGACGCCACACCCAACCGTTCCTGCCAGTCCAGGCGGTCCACTTTGTATACGATACCGTCAATATCATACGGTCGTTCATGGCGCCCCGCCGCCATGGCGCCGTGAAACGCCATTAATTCATCCACAGTCGCACAAACCCGATGCTCTTGTACCTTAAAGCCCCACCCTGCCATAGCTGCCAAAACGCCGGCCTGGGTGTCACTAGGCAATTTACTGACATCGCCCCAGGCATAGGCCCGAAAGCTCAATTTGCGGCTGGCCGAAATAGTGGGATCCAGCTGCCGTAGTGATCCTGCCGCCGCATTGCGCGGATTAGCATATTCCGTCTGGCCGGCTACGGCCTGTCTCCGGTTCAATGCCGCGAACACATCGTGGGTCATGAATACTTCGCCCCGCACCTCGAATATCTCCGGTGCCCCAACAATCGTTTGGGGAATATCCTTGATGGTGCGAAGGTTGGCGGTAATATCCTCACCCACCTCGCCATCACCCCGTGTCGCGCCCTGCACAAATAAGCCGTTCTCGTAGCGCAACGCCGCTGACAGACCGTCGATTTTTGGTTCAGCCACCACTGCAACGAGTTTGCCTTTCGGAAGTTTTAGAAAGCGCGCGATACCAGCCAGAAAATCTGCGACATCATCCTGTTTAAAGGCATTGCCCAACGATAACATAGGCCGAATGTGTCGTATTTTCGAAAACCCTAGCGCCAAAGGAGCGCCCACCCGGTTTGACGGGCTGTCCGCCCGACTTAGGTCCGGAAAGCGTGCCTCGATGGCGTCATTGCGACGGTGCAACCGGTCATAGTCGGCATCAGAAATATCAGGTGCGTCGTTTTGGTGATACGCGGTATCGTGATGCCTAATTTCTAGGGCCAAGCGCGCCAATTCACGTTCCGCCTGCTCCTTTGTGAGCTCCTCCACGGCGATCAAATCTGGACTGATCATGATCCCGCCGCCTGCAGCAAACTATCGGCCGCCGCCCGAGCCTCCTTTGTGATTTGGGCACCGGCCAGCATACGGGCGATTTCCTCGCGGCGCCGGTAATCGTCCAAATCCTCCACCGTGGTTCGGGCTGAATGCCCCGTGGCCTCTTTAAAGATTCGCCAATGGTGATCAGCCCTGGCTGCCACCTGTGGGGAATGAGTAACAACAATAACTTGGGCGTTCTGGGACAGGCGAGCCAAACGTTCGCCCACTTTATCAGCTACCGCGCCACCGACGTCGCTATCCACTTCGTCAAATATCAATGCGGCGGGCGTCCGGTTTTCGGCCAAGGCCACTTTCAAAGCCAGCATGACACGGGAAAGTTCACCACCTGAAGCAATCTTATTCAATGGACCGAGGGAGCTGCCAGGATTAGTGGCGATTTGGAAGGTCACTTGGTCCCACCCATGCGGGGCCAATAAGTCTTCGTCACGCTTTGTCAAAATGGTCTTGAAAGTCGCCTTGTCCAAGGCAAGAGGCTGCAGCTCCTTCAACATGATTTTGTCCAGCTTACGCGCCGCCCTGGCGCGGCCCCGGCTTAACCGGTCCGCCGACCCCAAATAATCGTGTCGTGCAGCCTCCGCTTCCGCCCGTAGGTTGGACAAGCGTTCCTCACTGTTATCAATGGTGCCCAATCGCCGTTCGAATTCTGCAAGAAGAGCCGGCAGATCATCCACCTTGACCCGATTTTTTCGGGCAGCGTCTCGCAAGGCGAACAGTCGCTCCTCCACCATTTCCAGATGAGCTGGATCCAGATCCAGTGATCGCGCCGCGTCCGATACTCCTTCGACGCCTTCTATCACTTCGCTAACGGCGCGATCCAGGCCTTCAATAGCGGTATCAAAAGCCCCGCCAGCACTTTCGGCAACCCGTTCGAGGGCGCGCGAAGCAATCAGTAATCTTTGTTCGATACCGTCCTGACCATCCACACCACGAAGCGCCGCCTCTGCATCCCGCAAGGCCTCTGCTATTTTTTCCCCTTGCCTTAATTGCGTACGGGTGCGGTCTAGTTCTTCTTCATCGCCAGTCTTTGGTGCAAGCGCCCTGAGCTCGGAGCAGACGTGGCGCAGGTATTCCTCTTCTTCTCTCAAAGCCCGGATAGCTTCTTGCGCCTCTAGCAAGGCGCGCTCAGTGTTTCGCAACCGGCCATAGGTGGTTTTACAGGTCTCGGCATCCTTACGCAATCCACCGAAATTATCTAAAATTGCGCGATGACTGGCAGGGTTGAGCAGGCCCCGGTCATCATGCTGTCCATGAACCTCGACCAAGCTTTCCCCTAATTGCCGCAATAGACCCACCGATATGGCTCGATCATTTGCGAAGGCGCGGCCACGCCCATCCGTGCCCACTTGCCGGCGTAGAATCAGCCGGTCGTGCAAAT
>CAXGCE010000335.1:0-3436 GCA_964007795.1 uncultured Alphaproteobacteria bacterium
TCATTATCGAATTGGAGGAATTAGCATTGGATTAAGGTATAAATCTATAGGGTTTATTGCGGTCTATTTTTCAGCGTTATTCCAGCCTGCGGCACGAAAAAGCGCTGGCGCCAGGGTAACGATTAATACAATCCGTACCAGATGCATAGTGGCAACAAAGGCCGTATCTACGTCCAAGGTCAGGGCGATCAGGCTCATTTCCGCTAGACCTCCCGGCGAGATTGCCAACAACAAGGCATACATAGGCAGGCCCAACAAAGGCGAAACGATATAAGCGAAGGCGGCAGCAAGGCCCAGCATACCCAAGGCTGAGCAAATACCGAGAATTATCGGCCTGGCTGTTGCGCGCAGGTTTAGTCCGACAAATCGGGCTCCTATGGCTGATCCGATCACAACCTGTGCCACAAAAATGATCTCGGCGGGTGGTCGGCCTTCGACCAGACCGACTAGATACGCGATGGCAGACACCATCATGGGAATGAAAACCTGACTACCTGGCAGAGGCAATTTTTGGCCAAGGATGTATCCAACCACCGCACAGGCGGCCAGTATCGCCAGTTCCCCGCCCTGGGCGGCGGGGCGTCCGGCCAGAACACGGGCGGTATTGGGAATGTTGAAGTCGGTGATTGATGCCAGGATTAAGGGTAAAAGGAAAACAACGACAAAAATTCGAATGGCATGCACCAGGGCGATGGTACGCGGGTCGCCGCCATTCTGTTCGCCGACCAGGGTCATTTCTCCTAACCCTCCCGGGGTGCCAGAAAAAAATGCGGTGGCGCGCGCCATACCACCAACGCGGACGAGAAAGAGGACTGAGATTGCAGTCATGAAGGTGACAAAAACCGCGATTGTTATAGCCCCGGCACCCCAATACTGCAGCTGTTGCAGGATTTGCGGTGTGAAGGCGCTGCCCAGAAGTGTACCCAAGACGGCGGTCATAGATAGGCGAAATGGCATGTGGAGGGTCACCGGCGCACCTAACAAGGCGGCGATTGTTGTAAAGAACATGCTACCTAGCATCCAGGCCAAGGGTAGTTCGAAGTAATAGAACGTCGCGCCGCCCACCGCGCCCAACAATATGGAACAAGTTAAACGAAAAATTAGACCCATTTTATGCTTAATCGATGTAGCGGCCCAGTCGCACTGCCGTTTGGCCAACGCGCGGTCGATGTGTAGGCATAATTAAGATGCATTCGTCGTGAGGTGTGATGACTGGTTGTGCACCGTCGTGGCCAATCACGGTACCAGCTTGCGAAATGACCTCGAGGCCCTTGTATTCATCTGTGAAGCGGAAAGTATCGGTCTTAATCGTGACTGGACTGATGACCTCAATAAGCCGTTGGGGGTGCGCGCCGGACGCCATAAATAACGCGGCGATGTCTGGTTCGATTAGATCCAAGGCATCCAGGAAATGAAAAGTGGTATAAATGGCAACCTCGCGCGTGGCAGACGCCCAATGCTGTCCGCATTCGACCAGTAATGCGGTTTGAGCAGCGTCGATATCTGAAAAATCACCATAATCCCGCATGCGTGGGCCGGCCGCATGGCCAGGATCAGCAACCACATGTTCTGGTACACCTAAGGCGAAGGCTAGACGGCGACCCTTGGGTGCAGTGCCACACAACATGAGAGCGGGGGAGGCAAGTTGCATGGAGTGCAAATCAAGCAAATAGTCCGCCGATACAACAATACCTCGAATTTCTCTTGCTCGGGTCAGTTCTGAAGATTGCCTAGGGCCATCCAAAATTTCGTCAGACCAAAGGCGATTGAAATCTTCGTCTATGAACCGGGAAGCCGTTGGGTTGTTGGCGTCAAATGCGTGATAGGCATCCACATTTGCGAAACTGAGCGTCAGGCTACCCTTTGTCGGTCGGATATTGTTTTCTAACAGCGTCACAAGGGCGTGGGCACCACACACTTCATTGCCATGGGTCAGGGCATTGATAAGTACATTCGGACCTGGTCGACCGCTGTCAAATTGATGAACAAAATCGACCGGCTTGTTGCCGTTCCGATAGGCGGAAATGTCGATAGGCAACAATTCCAGAGCCGGTTCGTTCATAACATCGCTCCATAATCGATAGGCTGATGCCGGTCCAGAGGAATGCCCGCCGGGTGCATAGGGTATTTCAAGCCGGTAGCGCAGTTAAACAAGACACAGCGGTCTTTCCGGTTGATGCGGCCATCAGCAATTGCGATGCGCCAGGCGGCGTAAGTTGCGGCGCCTTCCGGGCAAAGTAGGAGGCCGGCATTTTGCGCCATTTCATCCCGCGCCTCAAATATTGTTTCATCATCCACTGCGATAGCAAAACCGTCGGATTGGCGAACGGCACGTAAAATCAGGAAATCACCAACCGCGACTGGCACCCGTATCCCTGCCGCCTCTGTATGAGCGTCCAGCCAAAGGTCGGCATGTTCCTTCCCGTCCTCGTACGCCTTGACGATTGGAGCACAACCAGTGGACTGAACTGCAATCATTTTGGGCCGTTTCGGTCCGATCCAGCCGATGGTTTCCAGCTCGTCAAACGCCTTCCACATGCCAATCAGTCCTGTGCCGCCACCTGTTGGATAAAAGATCGCGTCGGGTAATTGCCAGCCGCATTGTTCTGCCAATTCCAAGCCCATAGTTTTTTTGCCTTCAATCCGATAAGGCTCTTTTAGGGTGGAAAGATCAAACCAACCTGCGGTTTCTTTGCCTTCGCCAACGATTTTGCCGCAATCGTTGATCAGGCCGTTGACACAATAGACGTTGGCTCCTTGCAAGGCGATTTCCTGGATGTTCGTCTCTGGGGTGTCGTCGGGGCAAAAGACGAAAGCCTCAATTCCCGCCAGACGACAGTACGCGGCCATTGCGGCTCCGGCATTCCCATTCGTCGGCATGGCCATGCGGGTAACACCCAATTCCTTAGCCATCGAAACCGCTAAACACAATCCCCGGGCCTTGAAGGATCCTGTGGGCAGGCGGCCTTCGTCTTTAATCCAAAGATCCCCATCGGCGCGAGGGGCCGGGATCATTGGTGTCATGCATTCGCCAAGGCTCAAAATGTTTTCGTTACGGCGTACGGGCAGGAATTCCCGATAGCGCCATATATCGGCGGGTCGGGCTGCTAACGTCTCTTTGTCCAAGCTCTCTCCCAATGCCTGCAGATCATAGCGGACGAGAAATGGCCGGCCCACTAACGAAAGGCCGTGCAATTGATCGGCCGGGACCCGCTCGCCGCTTAGACCGCACTCTAGATGCTTGACGAAGGTCGGTCGGTTTTCAGTGATGTTTTGCCAAATTTTCATTACCTCAGTCTCCTGCTTCCGTGACGTTATCCATTGTGATTGGTTGGATATCCGACGGCACATCGCGATTGGGATGCCCCGTAACATCCGCTGGGCACCGGACGGGCCTATTGGCATTCAGGTTTGTGCCGGTTATCTCCCCATAGGT
>CAXGCE010000336.1:0-3429 GCA_964007795.1 uncultured Alphaproteobacteria bacterium
TCCCGCAAAACTGTGTCGGGACGGGGAAATTTCAGGCTGCCGATGATCCGGGCGTTTTCGACCGCTTCATTCATGGCGTCCTCGCGGGTGCCGGCGGGATTGCGGGGTCGGGTCAGCCATTCCGCGACCTCTCCCTCCGGTCTGGGCAATCCACGGCGGCCGGACGTGGCCATGATGGCGACCATGGTGGCGACCTTCTCTGGATATTCGATCGCCATGATCTGCGCTATGGCCCCGCCATTGGAACTGCCAATGACATGGGCTTTTTGTATGTCGAGTGCATCCAATAGAGCAGCGGCATCCTTGGCCATGTCCTCTAAGGTATAGGGGGCGGCCACAGGCTCTTTCGCGCGAGCCTGGGCAAAGGCAGCCTTGGTATCGGCTGGCCCCCAGTCATCAAACTTTGTGGAATGACCTACATCGCGATTATCATAAGCGATGACTTGGAAATCTCGTTCAACCAAGGCATTGAGGAACGTCTTGGACCATCTAATTAGCTGAACACCGAGGCCGCCGACTAACAACAAAGGCTGCCTATTGCCTTCACCCCAGGTTTCATATTCGATCTCAATACTGTTTACCGCCGCTTTCGCCATTCTCAACACCCTTTAACATTTCAATGTCGTCGCGGCTTTCATGCTAGCCGATATCCCGGATAAATTCCCGGGCCGTGTTATAGCCTCGAAAGCCGGTGACACCGCCGATCTGTTTCCACCGCTCCACCACTTTTAACGACGGAATGGCAGGGGCCAGATTAGCTACTCAAACCAGACCATATGACCACCTCTGATCACGACTACGTTGTGGGTAATAGAATCCATCATTCTTGTCACCTTTAGGTTCGTTGCTTTATCATAAGAAAAGTGCGTTGCCACGGAGGACCTGGTTATGGCGTTGAGCAATATTCGAGTAAAGCCCCTTACGGCCACCATTGGGGCGGAGCTTGAAGGAGTTGATCTGAGCGAGCATCTACATGACGACACGTTTGATGCTGTCCACGACGCCTTGATGGATCATAACGTCATTTTTTTCCGGGATCAGGAATTGACGTTGGAGCAGCACAAGGATTTCGGTCGCCGCTTCGGTGACCTTCATATTCATCCCGCCGCGCCCAGCCCCAAAGGACACCCGGAAATCCTGAAAATTCATGCCGACGAGAATTCCAAATTCGTGGCCGGCGGAGCCTGGCATTCCGACGTAAGCTGTGATGTGGAGCCGCCAATGGGCAGCATACTCCATCTTCATACCGTGCCACAGCATGGCGGCGACACACTGTTCTCCAACATGTACGGAGCGTACGAGGCATTGTCGGACAGAATGCAGAACTTTCTGGATGGTCTGAGTGCCAAGCATCGATCGGAACATGTGCATGGCGGCCGCTACGGCGACAAGGAAAACTTGCGGGATGGCGATTATCCCGAAGCCATCCACCCTGTCGTCCGAACCCATCCGGTGACCAAGCGGAAAGGCTTGTACGTTAACTCTGCCTTCACCACACGGATTATGGAATTGAGCCGTCATGAGAGCCAGGATGTTCTGCAAATGCTCCACAACCACATTGCCCGCGGCGTGGATTTTCAATGCCGATTCCGCTGGGAACGCAATTCCGTCGCCTTCTGGGATAACCGCTGCACCCAACACCACGCCGCCTGGGACTATTTTCCCGACGTACGGTCAGGCTACCGGGTTACAATCCAAGGTGATCGGCCAATCTAGCACGAGGTGGTTAGATCATCATCCCGGCATATTGATCGAGCAGGGGCAGGATTTCATCTCGGCTCGCCGAAGGTAGGTTGAAAACCGTGCGATTGACACTCGCATCCCGGTAACCCTTAAGCATTGCAGCGTCGTCCGTGGCGCCAAAGATGGTAATGCCGAGATCGTCGGGATTGCGTCCTGCTTCCGCTGCCATCTGACGGAATTTTGGCAAAGTTTCCACTACATCCCAACCGCGCCCGCCAATTGGCATCCAACCGTCCCCATAGGATATAGCCCGTTTGGCTGCATGGGGAAAGCCACCGCCAATGAGGATTTGGGGGTGTGGTTTCTGTATCGGTTTCGGCCAGGTCATCATGGGTTCGAAATTGACAAACTTGCCGCTAAATTCCGGTTTGCTTTCCGTCCAGATGATCTTAAGGGCTGCTACGCGTTCCTCCATCAGGCTCATGCGGGTCTCGAATGTGGTGCCGTGGTCCGCCATTTCCTCAGCATTCCAGCCGGCGCCAATGCCCAGGATCACCCGGCCTTTAGACAATTGATCCAAAGTCGCCACTTCCTTTGCAAGCTGCAGGACATCGCGCTGAATAATCAGGCAAATGCCAGTACATAGTTTGATGGTCTTAGTCACCGATGCAGCCGTGGCCAAGGCTATGAACGGATCCATGCAATCATAATACTGCTTCGGCAGCTCGGCGCCGCCAGGCCAGGGCGACTTTCGCGAAAGGGGGATATGTGAATGTTCAGGAAACCAGAGAGATTCAAAACCCCGTTCTTCGGCTGCTACGGCCAGTTCCGCCGGATCGATTGAGTAATCCGTTGGAAACATTGAAACACCATATTCCATGTAGAACCTGTTTGTCTGATATTGCTCGACGGCTTTTGGTATAACATAGCCAAAAGCCAAAAATGATGGAGGTGATGTTATGCCACGGGTCAGGGAAATCGAAATCGATGAAGTGTCTGCCGATGCCCAACCGATTTATCGGCGCTTTGCTACCGAATATGGTCCGTTTCTTAATCAGGTGAAAATTTTTGCCCATCGCCCACCTGCGTTGCGCCATATTATGGGGCTACTTCTAGAGCTGGCAGACGAGGCCGTGTTGCCAAAGCGGTACCTGGAGATCGGCCTGGTGGTGGTATCTAAATTAAACGACTGCAAATATTGCGTCGCCCACCATGCTCCGCGTCTCATGGATCTCGGACTTTCGGCTGAAGCGACGGCAAATATCCTGGCTGATAAGGTGCCGGGCTTCGACGAAGTGGATACGATGGTCCGCGATTATGCCATACAGGTGACCGGGACGCCGGGTCGCATTCGTGATGCCATGCATGAAAGACTGCACAAACATTTCAGCGAAGAACAGATCGTCGAATTGACCCTACGCATCGCTTTGTGCGGGTTCTTTAACCGTTTCAACGATGCCATGAGCATTGAAATGGAGGATGGTGTGGAGGCTGAGTTGATGGCCAGAACCGCTGCAGCAGGAGATTGAGCGTGAGTTACCAGGATATTTTGTACGAGGTGGACGATGGTATCGCCACCGTCACTATGAACCGACCTGATATGCTGAATGCATTTACTGGTGTGATGCTGGACGAGATCATTGACGTCATTGACAGGACCGATGCCGATGATGATGTGCGTGCCGTGATCTTTACGGGCGCGGGGAGGGGATTTTGTGCGGGTGCCGATCTATCCCGTGGCGGTGA
>CAXGCE010000337.1:0-3419 GCA_964007795.1 uncultured Alphaproteobacteria bacterium
TCTGTTCCGTGGACGGGGTGGGTATTGTTTCCTGTATTAATTTCCTGCGCGGCCTGCACCGCCTTTTTACTTGAGCGAGACCCAATAACGACCGGATAGCCGGCACTTGCCCAGCGTACGGCGAGCCCGCCACCAAGCGCCCCTGTGCCGCCGATAATTGCTAATGTTGGCAATGTGTCGCTCATTAAATTTATACTCGTAGATTGGAGAAAGTTTGTTGTTAATCGTGGACGAGGAGAGGCGAGAACAAAGAATTTACGATGCCTTCGCCTCCCCTGTCAGGGAGATAATTGGTTTCAGCGGTACCCTGAACCAATGCGTCAGGTAATGCCCATCTCCGTCAATGGGACGACATCGATCCCTGCCTCTTGGAGGCCGTCCCGTACCGCTTGTGCGACTGCAACGGCCGTTGGTTCGTCGCCATGGACGCAAATCGTATCAACTTTTCTCGACACCGATTTTCCGTTTCGCGAGATGATCTCTCCGTCTCTCGCCATTCTGATCACATGCTCTGTCGCCACTGCCGGGTCCTTGATGACGGCGCCTTCGAGTTTGCGCGACGTCAGATTCCCGTCGTCGTCATACGATCGATCGGCAAACCCTTCGCGCGCCAATGGCAAGCCCAGTTTTTGTGCGGCACGTTCCATTTCCGATCCTGCCAGCGCCACGTAAATTATTGTCGCATCAACGCTTTTGATGGCGCGTCCGATGGCCATCGCAATATCAATCTCTTCGGCGGCAATATTGTTAAGCGCACCATGAGCCTTCAAATGCGTAACCGATATATCGGCGTATGAAGCGATCGCCTGTAGGGCGCCGATCTGATAGGCGACGGCGTATTCGATATCTTTGGGGTTCATATCAATTCGTCGCCGCCCGAATCCCCATAGATCGTTAAACCCGGGATGAGCCCCAATGCTCACGCCCTCTTCCTTGGCGCGTGTCACCAAGTGGTGCATGACGTTAGGATCACCGGCGTGGAATCCGCAGGCGACATTCGCTGACCGGATGATCTTGAGCAATGCATCGTCGTTGCCAATATTGTACGCGCCGAAGCCCTCACCCATATCTGCATTGAGGTTTATTTTGTTCACCATCGATCCTTAATTCCCGTAGGTAGGTATGTCCTTATTTCCGCAGCATACGTCCATTTATTAAAGAAAATCAAAACATATTATCATTAGGATGATCATACTTATTTTTGAGCTATCCTAGCTAAGAAGAATTCTGTTCTAGATTAATCCCGGCAGTAGACCGTACTCGGCCGGGCCGGTCCATGAAGAGGGGGTGTTTGGACGCCATCACCTACGACAACAAGCGCAACGGAATCATCATCTCCTTCTCCTCGACCGGCAATCCAGATAAGATCATCACCGCTGTCAAAAGGGGGCACCAAGTGTTAGATTTCATCCACTAGGAAAGCCTCTTATTAGAGGGCCGTAATTATCACCTCCAAGGGAGCCGGGAGGCATCTGAAAAGAGGCGGTTACGTCCCTCCCGCTCGGTGTTCGGGTTGGTATCCCCATGGCACGCCCAGGAAGTAAGCTCGCCAAAGGTGCGGGTTGTACCGAAGAATGGACGTTTTGTTTATGGGAAAACTCACCGAGACCTATAAGCGCAGTAATATTCCGCTTTATCTTCAGGTTGCTTCAACCCTGCGGAGGCGCATCGAGACTGGTCACTGGAAACCTAGTTGTCAGATTTCAACGATCGAGGAACTCGAGCGTGAATTCGAGGTGGCACGTGTAACCGTCCGACAAGCGATAGATGTGTTGCAAACGGAGGGCCTGGTCCGCCGCCAACAAGGTAAGGGCACCTTCGTCACTAAGCAGATAAAGGATAAACGCTGGTTGCGACTCGAGATCGGTCTTTCATCGCTTCTTGAGACCATCGTCGACAATGTGCCGAAATTTATCGACGCCATCAACCAGCCACCACCGCGGTTGGGCGCGGATGACGGCGAGCCGGCCGACGAGTACATATTTTTGAAAAGTGTTCAGGTTCGGAACAAGGAACCCTATGGCCTTGTCAGTGTGCACTTGGCGAAACAAATTTTCGAGATGGCGCCGGACGCCTTCCGGAGCCGCACAGCCCTACCCATTCTATCTGAGCTTAAAGATGTCACCATCGGTCGCGCCCATCAAACGCTGGTTATCGGCAGTGCTGATATGGAAGCGGCACATCTGCTCAAGACTCATTTAAACGCGCCCATCGCTGAGGTGCACTGCGTTGTCGCCGACGACAATAACGTGGCTATATATGTGGCGGAAATCATCTATCGCGGTGACTGCATCAAGTTCGATATTGAACTGTTGCAATATCTTTCCAACGAGAATGGTAAACGCTCCTAAATACTGTCCTTTAAAACCGGCCAAATTCTCATGAGAAGTGCCGGTAACAGAAGGGGCCTCGTTGTTCGATAGGGCCGCCGTCATGTTAGTTTGCAAGCCCAAAAAATAGTTATAAGGTACTAATAATAGTATGTATTTAGGAGATAGTTTTGGGTGAGATACAAGCGAACGCATGACCGCGTAGATTTCGCTTTTTGAATTCCCTGCGGCTGGCACGGAAGACGGTATTATGGAGGCTCGCAGCAAAACGGGGAAAGGGGTTGGCGCCCGTCTTCTACGTAAGGAAGATGATCGCTATATGCGGGGGCGTGGCAAGTTTATTGCAGACATCCGCCTCGCAGGCATGAAAGATGTCGCTTTCCTGCGCAGCCCATTAGCTCACGCCCGGCTCAAAGGCATTAGCGTTCCCGAACGCCTCCGCGGCCGGGCTTTCACCCATGAGGACATGACCGGTGTCCAGGCGATCCGCGCGGTGACCGGATTGTCGGGGTTCAAGGTCTCCGAACAGCCGCCCTTGGCAACCGGGAAGGTCCGTCATGTCGGTGAACTCATCGCCATGTGTTTAGGCGAGTCCAGGGCCGAAGCGGAGGACGTCGTCGCCGAGATCGATGTCCAATTCGAGGAACTGCAGGCGATTGTCGACATGTTGGAAGGGGGGCGTTCCGACTCGCCCCTTGTTCACGAGGATTGGGGAGACAATATCTACCTTGAATCAGTCTTTGATGGGGATTTGACCGAGGCTAAGGCAGCCGCTGCGGTGGCGGTGACCAAGAAAATTCGAACCAACCGGCAATGCATGGCGCCGCTTGAAGGAAAGGGCGCCGTTGCTTATTGGGATAGCCGCCTGGAGCAATTGGTTGTCTACACCGCGACGCAAATGCCCCATATCGTTCGTACGGGCCTTGCCGAATGCCTGGGTCTCGATCAAGCCAAGGTTAGAGTTATCGCTCCGGATGTGGGCGGCGGCTTCGGCTACAAGGGGATTCTGACGCCAGAAGAGATCTGTCTCGGCTGGCTCGCGATGCACTGCGGCCATCCCGTGCGCTGGATCGAGGACTGTCGGGAACA
>CAXGCE010000338.1:0-3411 GCA_964007795.1 uncultured Alphaproteobacteria bacterium
ATGTTCGGGCCTTCCGGTGTTTCGATCGGGCAGATACGGCCATAGTGAGTTGGATGGACGTCACGCACCTCGAACCCAGCCCGCTCCCGCGTTAAGCCACCCGGCCCAAGTGCCGACAGGCGCCGCTTGTGTGTAATCTCAGACAATGGGTTGGTCTGATCCATGAACTGGCTGAGTTGCGAGGAACCGAAGAACTCCCGCACCGCGGCGGCGGCCGGTTTGGCGTTGATTAGGTCGTGCGGCATAACTGAGTCTATTTCCACTGAACTCATACGTTCTCGTATTGCCCTCTCCATACGCAGCAGGCCGATGCGGTACTGATTCTCCATTAACTCGCCCACCGAACGAACCCGGCGGTTGCCCAAATGGTCGATGTCGTCAATATCACCCCGGCCATCCTTCAGATCCACCAGGGTCTTGACCACCGCCATAATGTCCTCAATACGAAGAACCCGCACCGTATCCTCAGTTTGCAGACTCAACCGGGCGTTCAACTTAACCCGGCCTACTGCGGACAGGTCATAGCGTTCCGAATCGAAGAACATAGAATTGAAGAGGTTCTGCGCCGCTTCGACGGTAGGCGGCTCGCCCGGACGCATAACCCGGTATATGTCTATTAGGGCTTGCTCCTGCGTCGAGTTCTTGTCTCCCATCAGCGTATTTCTAATATAGGCACCGACGGTAACGTGGTCCACGTCCAGAGTGGGGATCAGGTTGATGCCGGCCTCCCTCAGAGAAACCACCAGTTCCTGGTTTAACTCATCGCCTGCCTCGGCCAAAACCAGGCCCGTGTTTTCGTCGATTAGGTCGACCGCCACGTAGCGGGATACCAAGTCCTCGTCTGTGACCAGCAGCTCCTTAACGCCATCCTCAATCAGCTTGCGGGTCCGGCGTGGGGTGATCTTTTCGCCTATCTCGACCACAACATCGCCGTTCTTGGCATTGACATAATTGCGCAGCGCGCGTAGGCCTCGCAAACGCTCCGGCTCAAACGGTGTGCGCCAGCCACCCTTCTTGACGTCGAACTTGTAGTCAACCTTGCGGTAAAAATAGTCTAAAATCTCCTCCGGGTTCAGACCGATGCCTTGCAACAGGGTCGTTACTGGGAGCTTGCGCCGCCGGTCGATGCGGACAAAGACGATATCCTTGGCATCGAATTCGAAATCCAGCCAGGAACCCCGGTAGGGGATGATACGGGCCGCGAATAGGAATTTGCGCGATGAGTGGGTTTTGCCCTTGTCATGATCAAAGAAAACGCCGGGCGAGCGGTGCATCTGGCTAACGATTACCCGCTCGGTGCCGTTAATGACAAAGGTGCCGTGGTCAGTCATCAAGGGCATGTCACCCATGTAGACTTCCTGTTCCTTGATATCCAAGACAGATTTCGCCTGGGTATCTTCATCCAGCTCAAAAACAATCAGGCGCAGTGTGACTTTCAACGGTGCGGCGTAGGTCATGCCACGCTGCTGGCATTCCTCGACGTCATATTTTGGCTCTTCCAGATTAAACTTCACATAATGGAGCTCAGCCGTCTCGGCGAAGTCCTTAATCGGGAACACTGATTGGAAAACGCCGTTAATGCCCGCATCGCCACGTTCATCCTCAGGAATGTCCGCTTGTAAGAATTTGTCGTAGGAGCTTTTCTGCACCTCGATCAAATTTGGCATAGCGGCCACTTCTGAGATGCGCCCGAAAGATTTGCGGATGCGTTTACGACCAGTGAACGTCAGTGTCATGCGTCTTCCCCATGCTGCAATCGGGCATTCGGATTGGCAAAAATCCAGTGCCAGTTCTCCTAAAATCCAAAAAACAATCGTCCTCGAACGTTGTCCAAAGGCAAACCAGGACAGGTTCGGATGCAAGGTACCTTCCGTGGAGCGACAAGGGTTCCATCACGAAGGCCACCAAAGGCCTTGTCCGGGACCATCAATTCCACGAGAAATTAGGCGCAACCGCCAAAGCAGTCCGCCCGTTTGTACCGATTTCCAAATTTTTTAGACACCAAGATACAGACTTGTTACCCGAAATCTCGGACAAGTCAATATAAACAAACGATATAGTGCAATGAAATCGTCACCGCCGGCTGGCCAGGAGAAACATTTTCCAACCAAGCCGGTAGATGTCGCCTCTTCGCCCTATCTCGGCTATTTAATATCAACGGTCGCGCCAGCGCCTTCGAGCTGTTCCTTGAGTTTTTCAGCCTCTTCCTTTGCAATACCTTCCTTGATCTCCTTGGGCGCCGATTCGACCAAATCCTTGGCCTCTTTTAAACCCAGACCAGTTATCGTCCGTATTTCCTTGATGACGTTGATTTTTTTGTCTCCAAAGGACGCCAGAATAACGTCAAATTCGGTTTGCTCCTCGGCCGCAGCACCGCCATCGGCCGGCGCCGCGGCGGCCACGACGACCGGCGCAGCGGCGGAGACACCCCATTTATCCTCTAACAACTTGGCCAAATCAGCCGCCTCGAGGACGGTCAGACCGGACAATTCTTCAGCAATCTTCTCTAAATCAGCCATTTTCTATAACTCCTAGTTCGAACGGATATGGCAGCCTATCAAGCTGCCTCTTCCTTGGATCCCTGGGCCGACAGCACCCGAGCCAACTGCGAGGAGGGCGCCTGAATGACACCAGCCAGCTTAGTGGCGGGGGCTTGCAACAGCCCTACAAACTTGCCGCGTAGTTCGTCCAGGGACGGCAGGGATGCCAGCGCCTTGACGCCATCGACATCCAACTGACTGTCACCCATGGCGCCGCCAAGAACGACTAGCTTGTTGTTGCCCTTGGCGAAATCGACCGCCACCTTGGCGGGCGCGACCGGATCGTCTGAATAGGCGATCGCCGTCGGCCCGGCGAACAGGTCACTGATCGAGGCATAGGGAGTTCCATCAATGGCAAGCTTGGTAAGCCGGTTCTTAGTAACCTTAAAAGTAGCGCCAGCTTTCCGCATCTGCCGCCGAAGATCGCTGATCTCGGCAACATTCAGGCCGCTGTATTGGGTGACAACCACAGACGAGGCGTTCGCGAACACCTCGTTCAGTTTTGCAACCGCCTCACGCTTTTGGGCTCGGTCCATTTATCGCTCCCTTACAGTGGCGGCGTAAGATTTCCATCCCCCGCAACCGGTTGCGTTTAGACCGTGGCAGCCATAAAGCTGACCGCGATCCAGTTAACCTGCCCCAGGGTTCGAACTGGCTCTACGATGTCCAAACACAGTAACATCGCGAATTCAGCCTCTATCCCCGTCTATACAGGCGGTCCTTTGCACAATTTGCTTTGGACCCTTAAACCACCTTGCTACAAAGGCGGTGCCTGCAGTCTCGGACAGGATGGAAAGAATCTGATCCCGAGCGAACAGATCGTCCAGGTCTTCCCCTTTCCGGCGTTGGGCCGCCGAAATGCTCGGCAGCC
>CAXGCE010000339.1:0-3404 GCA_964007795.1 uncultured Alphaproteobacteria bacterium
TGGCTCTTCCAGGTTGCGGCGCACATCAACAGCTAACGCCTTCAAGGGTGACAAGTAAAGTGTATGCAGTCGGGTTTCCCGAACATCGCCCCCAACGTTGGCAATTAAATCACACAGGCTGGGCAAAAATCCGGCCAGGGTCTTACCACCACCCGTAGGTGCCGTCAGCAGAACAGACTTACCATCCCTCGTCGCCCGCAATACCGATAGTTGGTGGTCCCGGGGGCGCCACCCGCGCCCTTTGAACCAAGCCGACAGGGATTGCGGTAATTCGGTATCCCAAAACAATGCGTCCATCCGCACGAATATAGCCCGACGGCCAATGCCCGTCGCAATTATCCAGGTAGCGGGTCCACGCTTTACTCCAATTTTGCCAAAACGGTAATCGTCTAGCGGAGCAGGGAAACGATGCGAAATTCAAGTCCAAATCCAGCGATCGAGAAAATGGTAATAGGAACGACGGTCATAATTGCAATTCAAAATACACCAATTTCATTAAATTTTACTTGCTAACCCTTGCTTCAGCCATGCGTCGCAATTCGGCGCGCTGGATCTTGGTGCCATTGGCACTTTGTGTCGTCGGGAACTCATCCAATGCGAAAATTCGCATCGGCGCCTTGAACCGGGCCATGCTGTCGAGGCAATGCATCCGCAAAGTGTCTTCTTTGAAATCCGCCATGTTTCGCGGGATTACAAAACCCACAGCTCGCTGTGTTCCGTCGGCCAGTTTAATGCCGACCACCTGGCTGTCGATCACTTCGTCGTGATTGATCAGATGGTTCTCAATTTCTGCTGGGCTAACCAGAAAGCCGCCCAAGCGCAGCACATCGCCCATGCGTTGCAGGTACAGGAACCGGCCGTCCTCCGTCAGTTCCGCCAGATCGCCGGTGCGCAAATACCCATCTTCGGTAAAGGCTTCAGCAGTAGCCTCCGGATTGAGGTAATATTCCTTCATCAAGGATGGCCCTTTGACTTCCAATTCGCCAGGCTCGCCCGGCCCTAATACGGCGCCACTGTCAGGATCCCGCACCCGGAAAGCCGATTGCTCGCTGACCGGTTTACCGCCACCGGCAATACGTTCCAAAAACGGCAAATCCGGCGGCTGTAGGGCATACAGGGCCTGAACCTCGCTCATACCGTACAAACCAATCATCTTTATGCCACGCGCCTCCGCCCGGGCGGCCAGTTCAGCATAATTGGTGGCGAAAGCCGCACTACCAACAAATCGGACATTAGGCAAAGGATGCTCCAAGTCGTTGTTGTCCAGAATTGACTGGATCATGTCATCCGTGGCGTTGAAGTTAACCACGTTGTGCCGGTCGGCAAGCTGGACGGTCTGCAGCGGATCGAACGACGCAGTCAGGACCGTCGGCTGGCCCGAGGCAAGGCCGGCCATGATTTGAGTATAGCCAAACACGCCGCACAGGGGCATCATCTGCAGCAAAGCGCCGTTCGAGGTGCTGTAGCCGAAGCCGTCCGCCACCAATTTGGCGTGCCGAGCCAGGCTACCCTGGGTATGAAGAACGAACTTCGGTGCCTTGGTGGTGCCCGATGTGGTGAAGATGTTGCAGCCCAGGTCGGGTTCACCATGATCCATTCCATAGGGTTTGCATTGGATCAGATCGTTGTAGTCAAACCGTTCGCAGTGAGTTATTGCGCCCGGAATATTGTCGACCCGTTCCCCCTCGTCATAAAGCAGAATTGTCCTTAATCCTGCCAGGGCATCGTCGGCAGCCTCCGCCAGCAGACCCAGGAAGTCGATGCCTCGAAAACCGGGCCACATGACAAGAAGTTGCGATCCTGAGCGGCGAATGATGTCAGAAACCTCAGCCGATCGGAACCGGGTGTTAACTGCTACCGCAATTGCGCCCAGACGGTAACAGCCCAGGCACAGTGCAAAGTAGGCCGGGCAGTTGGGGAGCCATAGGGCCACGCGCTCCCCTTTGTCCACGCCCAGGTTTGACAATACTGACGCAGCCCGTCGACCTTGATCCTCCAGGCTCGCGAACGAAAGCGGTTCGTCATGATAGATCAACGCGGTATCATCGCCCTTCCGGGCAACCAAATCCGCCAACAGGGCGGTTACCGTATCCATATTGTCAGCTCACTCCGAACTAAATTTCACCACCGGCTTTGCGCATCATGGCTTGCAAATCCAAAGCAAAAATCACGGTTTCGCCAGCGCGCTGCTCGATGCCATCGCTTGTTAGGCGCCATTTTCCTTTCTGAATTGCAGCGAAGACAACCTGCACGAATGTCAATAATTATGCAACGTCGTCCGGGCGTATTAGCCTGCCTTCATAATCTTTGAAGCCGCCAATTTAGAGCAGAATGTCTAGTCAGGAACATGTATCTGCCCTTCCATATAGAATGCACATTTGCCCCCCAGAATGACCCTGTCGCCTTCAATCTTGCAACTCACGTCACCACCACGCTTGGAAATCTGCCGTGCCGTCAATTCAGTTTTTCCTAGGCGTTCGGCCCAATATGGCACCAGAGTGCAGTGAGCCGAACCCGTCACAGGATCCTCGTCGATACCTGCCATCGGTGCAAAAAAGCGAGAAACAAAATCCACATTATCTCCCGGCGCCGTGGCAATCACATTAGCGTGCAGGCTTGAGTATGCTGGCTTCAGACCAGCGACTTGGCTTTGGGCCTCATAGACCAGAAAAATATAAGGCGAGCCGTGCAATTCGCGAATTCTCATACACAGCTGTGGCGCCAAACCCATTGCTTCCAAAATTGCAATCTCTGGCGCAAATACCTCGCCTGGAGGCAGGGCGGGAAAGTCCATAGTAAGGCCCTTGCCGTTACGCCGAACATTCAAGGTGCCCGAACGGGTCTCGAATGCCACTTCCCGGCTCAGAAGCATCAGATGGTTGAGAATTACGTAGCCCGCCGCCAAAGTAGCGTGCCCGCACAAATCAACCTCCACCGCCGGTGTGAACCAGCGCAGACGAAATCCCGCGCCCTCTGCTACAAAAAATGCCGTCTCGGACAGGTTATTTTCCGAAGCGATAGACTGCAGTACATCGTCGTCCAGCCAACGTTCCAAGGGACAAACAGCTGCTGGGTTACCGCCGAAGAGAGTCTCGGTAAAGGCATCTATCTGATAAATTGGAATTTGCAAGGTAGAATACCCAGTAATGGGGTCAATCAACCAGATTGCCTCGAATTCGTCTCTATGATTGACCTAATTGTTAGTGTCATTTTTCCTGTTGCCATCTTTTCAATATTTTATCCCAACTATCCCACATGCCGTAGTTCGGATACGAATTCGCCACGGTAGTCCAACAAGAAGGCATTACGTAAACCCCAATATTTACTTTACCGCAGGTAAATCTAATACCACTCAAGTCCACGTTTCTCGCCCCTCTACAAATCCAGCACTGTAGAAACTACCG
>CAXGCE010000340.1:0-3402 GCA_964007795.1 uncultured Alphaproteobacteria bacterium
TTGCTTGAAACTCTGGCCTCTCTATTGTCGGATTTGCCTGATGTCGCTAATATCAGTGACGCATAAATTGCCATTAACGAGCTAGGCCGGATGTCCGAACAACGGTAATTTACAGCTAAATCGCATACATTCCGCTTAGGCAATTACAAATTTACCAAATTTCGTTGGGAGCCGCTGTCCAAAAACGGCCATGCTGAGGCGCAATATTAACTGGGTAAGTTATCCCAGCACGACAATTTTACCGAAACTGATGGTCCGCGCGGGATATTTTTCTGGACCGCGCCGCCGCACAATGTCATGGCGCAGCGAAAATTCGCCAGAACGCACTAAACCGCACCATAACCCCAGCGGTACTCTACACCGCCCATCGGCTTATTCAGGCTATTGAACAAAAGCAAATCAAGAAATAACTCTTGGGCCTGTTAATTGTTCACAATTATTAAAATATTAAGTTTGGAAAGTTACTTGTGTCGCGGTATGACCGTACCTAACTCAAAATTATACCGTTATTTGGACAAGGCGAAGATGCGCGATCCTTATGAAGTTCTGGGGGTGTCACGGACCGCCAGCGATAGTGCAATCAAAAAGGCCTATCACAAGTTGGCTAAGAAACTGCATCCGGATTTGAACCCGGATGACAGCGTTGTCGCCAATCGTTTCAAGGAAGTTTCCGCTGCCTACTCCCTGGTTGGTGACCCGGATAACCGCAAGCGTTACGACAATGGCGAAATTGGTGAGGATGGACAGGAAAAGGCGCGCTACCACTATGAGTACGCTGGCGGACGCGGCGGCCCTGGGGGAGGGTTTGGCGGCAATTTCGGCGGCGGTTTTGGTGGTGCCCAGGGATTCAACGCCGAGGATATATTCGGCGAATTCTTCTCCAATGTGCATGGAGGTAGTATACGAAGCGGCGGCCCCCGCCAGCAGAAGGGAACCGACAGATCCTACAAAATCACCGTTGATTTTCTGGATGCAGCCAAGGGATCCACCCGCCGTATTACCCTGCCCGACGGTAAGATGCTGGATGTGCACATTCCCGCTGGTATAGAGGAGGGCCAACAAATTCGCCTGCGCGGCCAGGGCGACACCGGCCCCACTGGCGCCGGCGACGCATTAGTCGAGATTAGCATCAACAAACATCCCCAGCTCCGGCTTGAAGGGGCGGATATCCATTTGGATTTACCGGTCAATCTGGCGGATGCCGTCCTGGGTGCGAAGGTCGAGGTGCCAACTATCGATGGATCCGTCACCATGTCCATCCCCAGGGGCGCGAATAGCGGCCAAATCCTCCGATTGAAAGGCAAGGGCATCAAGCCTCCAAAGGCGAAGGCGCAGGGCAATCAATATGTCAGGCTGCAGGTTATGTTGCCCGACCCGCCTGACCCCGAACTTTCGGCGCTGCTAGAAGAGTGGGCGAAGATCCAGGGGAAAGCGGCCGATAACGAATAGCCACGTCTTCCGCAGTTTCCAAATCGTTTGTCAAGTTGCCCCATCCACCGCTTGGTGTAGAATAACCAAACGTTCGAGATTTCAACTGGTTTGACGAGGCAAAGTATGTCTGGGGCAGGATTGTTGGCGGGCCGTCGCGGCTTGATCATGGGAGTGGCAAACAACCGCTCGATTGCTTGGGGCGTGGCTAAGGCAGCCGCGGAACAGGGTGCCGAATTGGCTTTTACTTTCCAGGGCGAGGCCTTGGAAAAACGGGTTCAGCCGTTGGCGGTCTCTGTCGAATCCGAATTGATTATGCCGTGCGACGTCGCTGACGATGCCAGTATGGACGCTGTTTTTGAGCAGATTGAAAAGACGTGGGGCGGTCTCGATTTCATGGTCCACGCCATTGCCTATGCGGACAAGGATGAACTGGATGGCCGTTATGTCGATACAACGCCTGGCAACTTCACCAGGTCCGTGGACATATCCTGCTATTCCTTCACCACCCTTTGTCAGCGGGCGGAGAGACTAATGACCAGCGGCGGCGCCATTATCACCTTGACATATTTTGGCGCCGAACGGGTCATGCCTCATTATAATGTCATGGGCGTGGCCAAGGCGGCGCTAGAGGCCAGCGTGCGCTATTTGGCCGTCGACCTGGGCCCTTCGAACATCCGTGTAAATGCGATTTCTGCCGGGCCCATCAAAACCCTGGCGGCTTCCGGCATTGGCGACTTCCGCTATATCCTGAAATGGAATGAATACAATTCTCCCATGAGGCGCAACGTCGGCATTGACGAAGTTGGCGGCGCGGCCATGTATCTGCTTAGTGACTTGGGCAGTGCCGTAACCGGTGAGACCCATCATGTTGACTGCGGATACAACATTGTCGGCATGAAGGCGGTGGACGCGCCGGACATTTCAACCGTCTAGCCTGAATACCGCCCCATGTCTCATAACAGCTTCGGCAAGATGTTTCGGGTTACGACCTGGGGCGAAAGTCATGGTCCAGCTATCGGTTGTGTCATTGATGGCGTCCCGCCACTTTTGGAATTGTCGGAAGCCGATATTCAACCCTGGTTAGACCGTCGTCGGCCAGGTACTTCGCGGTTCGTCACCCAACGTCAGGAGAGCGATCAGGTGCGGATCCTCTCAGGAATTTATGAAGGCAAAACCACAGGCACTCCCATTAGTCTGCTAATAGAGAACGTCGATCAACGGCCCAAGGATTACAGCAGCATCGCCAAGACTTTTCGCCCCGGCCATGCCGACTACACCTATCACGCCAAATACGGCATTCGTGACCCCCGAGGCGGCGGCCGCGCCTCGGCCAGGGAAACCGCCTGCCGAGTGGCTGCAGGAGCGGTGGCACGCAAGGTATTGGGCCCGGATATAGTCATACACGGCGCCTTACGGCAGGTAGGCGAACACAGCGTTTCCGACAGCAAATGGGACTGGAATGAAGTAGACAACAACGCCTTTAATTGCCCTGATGCCGACACAGTTGCCCTTTGGTCGGATTATCTGGACGGCATCCGCAAAGCGGGCTCGTCCGTAGGTGCTGTTATTGAAGTGCACGCTTCCGGCGTGCCGGCGGGCTGGGGCGCGCCGATCTATGGCAAACTGGATGCCGACCTCGCTGCCAGCATGATGAGCATTAATGCCGTCAAGGGCGTAGAAATCGGCTCCGGCTTTGGCGCAGCGGCCCTGCAGGGGGCGGAGTCGGCAGACGAAATGCTGCCCGGAAACGACGGACCGAACTTCTCCGCCAATCATAACGGCGGCGTCCTGGGCGGGATTTCTAGCGGGCAGGATATCGTGGTGCGGTTCGTAGTCAAGGCGACTTCATCGATCTTGACCCCACGGAACACCGTCGACACATCCGGCAACGCGACCGAGGTGGTGACCAAAGGTCGACACGATCCCTGTGTCGGCATTCGGGCGGTACCCGTGGGCGAAGCCATGATGGCC
>CAXGCE010000341.1:0-3392 GCA_964007795.1 uncultured Alphaproteobacteria bacterium
CGGCGAGACGAGCCGGCATTCCGTACCGGTCGAAAGTACGTGTGCCGGTCCAGTTTAAACTGAAAAAGTAGAATCAAATGGCCAAATTCAGTCTGGAAGGGGGAGCAAGGTAAATGTCAGATGATTTAACCACAATCGAAGAGGTCATCCATCGTCATATGGAAGATCCTTCAATTGTCGATCGCAATTGGCGGCTTCTACGCCACGTCACAAGCACCTATCCTTATGTTGCTGCTCTAGAGAAATTTTAGAAATCAGCGTCTTCGAAAAATTTGTTCCGATAAAGATTTAATCCAACGACCGTTAGGTTATGCATGGAGATAAAACTCGTGTTAAAAACCTCTAAATTTCGTAATTTTCTTTTCTCAAACTATGGTGCCTTAGATGCAATTGAATGCAATTTTTCCAACGCGGGATATTGGCGGTGATCCTGTAAAGATCCGCGACTGGGCACAAGCCGCCGAGGATCTTGGATATGCCTATATCGAGGTACCTGACCATGTCTTCGGCGCTACGGGACGGGACGGCTGGACGCCGCTCTACAACGAGACCGATCCGTTTCACGAAACCTTCACGACACTGACCTTTCTTGCTGCCGTAACAAAATCGATCAAGCTCTCCAGTGGCGTATTAATTCTACCTCAACGGCAGACGGGAGTGGTCGCCAAGCAAGCCACAGAGGCCGATATCCTGAGCGAAGGAAGACTTAGGCTTGGTATAGGGGTTGGCTGGAACCACATCGAATATGCCTCGCTGGACACGGATTGGAAGACCCGAGGTGCCCGTCAAGAAGAACAGGTCGAAGTCCTTCGCAGATTGTGGACAGAAGACCTCGTGACCTATTCCGGCCGTTTTCACGATCTCCAAGAGGTCAACATCGTTCCACGACCTGTGCAGCAGCCAATTCCAATCTGGTTTGGCGGATCGTCAGACGCCGTCGTCAAGCGCGCCGCACGGATTGGTGATGGTTGGATGCCCATCATGGCACCAGATGAACAGGCCGAAGCAAAACTTTCTGACCTGCATGCTCATCTGAAGGCCTTTGATCGCGATCCATTAACATTCGGGCTGGAAGGGTGGCTACGCATGCATGAAGCCGATCCACAACTATGGGCCGAAGCCGCTGACGGATGGCGTCGACTTGGGGCGCAGATGGTTATGCTCTATCCAATGTATCGGTTGCCAACCTTCGATGAACAGATCGAGACCCTCCAGCGCTTCAAGGACGCTGTCGAAGGATAAGACCACAAAAGTCAGAACCGCCCGCGACTGTCTGCACCGGCTTACCTTCCGCTATGGCTTTAACACCAACCGAATGCCAACCATTTCCCTCGATCAATTAGATAATTTCGCCAGCGGCGCAATGCAGACCTGGAACTTCGCAGAACACACCAGCCTTCTATTGCATAACAAACGCGTATGCTAGCCGGCCAGCCTGCGGCGCATTGCTTCCTGCCAATCGGCGTAGGAGCCGAAATCCGGTTCTTGCGAAAAGTCGTCCCTGGTCTTTGCCAGCAGCGCCTCGTCATCTAGATCAATGTCGGTCGGCTTACCCTGTGGTTGACTAACGTGAAAGGGGGTATCCACGAAACACTCGACGCCATTGCCTTCAGGATCGGCAAAGTAGAGCGACCAGGCATTGCCGTGTGAAAGCTCTCGGCCTATTGCGATGCCTTCCGACATCAGACGCTTTTTCAGCGCCCGCAGATCATCCAGGGACTCCATACGGAAGGCTACATGTCCCAAATTGCGCTCATTATTGTTGTCCTGCAATGTTTCAGCCAGAGCGATCTGATGATGGTTGTCGGGATCCTGGCTCATGAATATGGCCTCGATTTCGTCGTTGATTTGGCCCCTATCAGTGATCTTAAAGCCCAGTACATCGGTGTAAAATGGCGCGACCTTATTCAGGTCGGCGACGTCGATGAAGGCGTGCGAAAGCTTCAAACCCATGACATACGTTCCTTTTCTCCCTGCGGCGTTCCGCGCTCCGATATCATGGAGCCATGCCTAGTTGCAACCGGCCGAGTGCCTCGTACGCGTTGTCACCTATCATATAGTGCTGTGCGGCTACGGTCATATCCCGTTGCAAACGCTCCAACGGATTGCCCGGCATGATGGCGCCCGCGCCGGCTTGGCGCAAGCAACGGGCCACGATCGTCTGACATGCTTCGGTGACATGGGCACAGATGGCTCGCATGTTTGTTGCCGCACCAACCAACCCCGCCTCCGGGCCAGACAATGCCTCGTCAAAAGCTGCTGCCGCCGCCCGTGTGCCAGCAATCAGACTGGCGTACTGCGCCTCCATCCGGCCCAGTTCAACCTGAAACAGCTGGGTATCAGCAACCGTGCGGGTCTCCATTAGCCGGCGCTTGCTGGTGGCCTGTTGGACAACTTCGTCGAGCGCACGGCGGGCTCCTCCGAGAGCCACTGCGCCATGCTCGATCGGCAATCTAAGATGTAGAACAGAGGCCCTGGCACCGCCACGATATTGGGTGAGCGGCCGAATAACCGCAATAAAGCAGTCGGGTACGAAGACATCGTTGACGACATAGGAATTACTACCGCTGCCGCGTAGCCCGCTGACATTCCAGTCATCCAGGATTTCGACTTCGTCAAGAGGCACGAATGCGGAGATCTGCTGCGGCCGGTCCTCGGTACTGGCTTCCTCGACCAAGCATTTGGCCATGACACCGCGGGCATGACGGATGCCGCTGCCGAAACCCCAGCGTCCATTCACCTGGTAGCCACCTGCGCAGCGCCGTGCCCGGCCGGCCGGGGCAAGTGAAGATGCTGCCGTCGGCCAGGTGTCGTCGCCAAACAATTGCGCAACGCCTTCATCAGGCAGAAATGCCGCCATTACGGCGCTGGCAGAGGCACCAATCATCAAGCTCCAGCAGGTCGACATATCGACCCGGGCCAAGGCCACCAGAATTTCAAGCTGATCGACAAGATCGATGTCGTAGCCGCCGACCTCACCTGCACTCCACAGACCGAACAGGCCGGCCTGGCGTAACGCCGCCACCACCTCAGGTGCCAAAGTGCCCTGGGCTTCTGATTCTGCAGCGAATTCCTCGATCAGTGACGCCAACGACGCCACTCGCGCCAATAGTTCGGCCCGATTGATGACCGGGCCCTCCGAAATTTGCGCACTGATTGTCATAGCCCTACCCACAATGTCCTGTGGCCGGCCCATAGCATAGCACAATTGGCCATTCGTAGGCCGACTTTCAGAAAACGTCGGGCTTCGCTGGGACTTGAATTTACGCTTACCGGTCCCAAATCAAAAGCGGCCAGGCCGACTCCACAAAACAAGCTGCTCTTCTGCTTATCGACTTATCAACGATTTTCCGTAAGGAAACGTCCTCCACCGGTGTTTCCCGTCACATAGA
>CAXGCE010000342.1:0-3376 GCA_964007795.1 uncultured Alphaproteobacteria bacterium
CGTAGATTTCGGTTTCCGCCTTTTCCTGCCGCTGAATCAAAGTGCTGACTTGGATCATGGTGGAAGTGAGCTTTTTGTAGGTAAACACCTCGACTTGGGCAGAGCCCACTTCAAAGACCTTCGAGATATTGGGCCCGTAATTCACCGTGCCTACAATACCTTTCGGCTTTGGATCAGTTTTCGTCCAGGCAAGCCGCTCCCGCGGCTGGGACTTCGGTGAGGACCTCGCGTGTCTCCAGGTCGTATCAATTGCTCATGAGATTTTTTTGAATTGAGATGCATTACTGTGGATATCTGCGAATAGGGAATCGATACCTGCAGCATACCACGCCTGTTGTTTTGCGGGATCGCGGGGCTGTGTTATTACAAATAAAATTTCTACCGCTGGAGGATCCGATGGCGTACGAAACTATGTGCCTGAATATTGAAAATGGCATCGCTCATGTGGAGTTAACCCGCGGCGCCGAATTTAACACCATGAATAAGGCGTTCTGGCCCGAGATGGTGAAGATATTTGGTGAAATCGAAAATGACCCTTTAGCACGGGTTGTCGTACTATCTGGGGAAGGGAAACATTTCACGTCCGGCCTTGATCTGAATGATTTTGCCACCGGGCTTACGGCAACCGGAGGGGAGCCTGCTCGCAAGGCCGAGGTGTTGCGCCGTACCATCCTAAACATGCAGGAGACTATGTCTGTGTTGGATCGTTGCCGCCTTCCAGTTCTGGCGGCCATCCAGGGTGCTTGTATTGGTGGTGGCATAGATCTGATCAGCGCCTGCGATATGCGTTATTGCACCGAGGATGCATTCTTCTGCATCCAGGAAACGAACATCGGCATGACGGCCGATGTGGGCACCCTCCAACGTCTACCGCAAATGTTGCCGTATGGGATTGCGCGCGAGTTAACTTACACGGGCCGGCGTATGATGGCGCCGGAAGCGCGGGAATGGGGCTTGGTCAACCAAGTTTTCGTCGACAAGGCTGCCCTATTGGCCGGTGTCATGGATATAGCGCGAGAGATCGCCTCGAAAAGCCCCGTGGCTACCGTGGGTAACAAGGAGATGCTGAACTATGCCCGAGATCATTCCATCCAAGATGGCTTGAACTACGTTGCCACTTGGAACGCCGCCATGTTGTCGCGTGCCGATCTGGGCGAAGCCTTTGTGGCCAAGCAAGAAAAGCGCGATCCCTTGTTTGACGATCTGGAGCCGTCAAGAAAAACGGTTTAATCAGCACCAAGTTTTTTCCAAATACCCGAGGCGGTCATGATGTTCTGGCCATCGATGGTCAATTGTCCCTTGATAAATATTAGGGAGCGAGTTTCGCGTGTGATATTGCCAGCGCACTCGATCCAGTTGCCCGATAAGGCGCCAGATAGATAGTCCACATTCAAGGTTACGGTGGCGCAGGGTTGGTCCTTGAAGCGCTCCCACACCATGTTACCTAGGGTGTGATTGGCAAATGTGAATAACATGCCGTCATGGACGACACCCCGGCGGTTGCCATGATGGGTGGCTGCGCGAAATCCACAAATGTAATCTTCACCATCCCATTTTTCATAAAGAGGGCCTACGAACGTCTCGAAGGTATTCGTTTGGGGAACCGGTCGGAATCCGACGGGCACATCCACACTCATGCGATATTCCTTACGCTAATCTGGAAATTCCTTGCCCGGTTTAGCGCGTTTGCGATGTCAATTGAAAGGCCGCTTTGTTAAATTTTCTTTACCGAACAAAAGGGAGGCTTTTATGTCCGTCACAATTTATCATAACCCCCGCTGCTCCAAATCCCGTCAGACCTTGCAACTGCTGCGGGACAATGGTGTCGAACCCACCATCATCGAATACCTGAAGGCTCCGCCTGATGCTGCGACGTTAATGGAGATATTGGGTAAACTTGGCCTTGAGCCACGCGGGTTAATGCGCAATACGGAGGAAGTGTATAAAGAGAACGGATTGGCAGATGAGGGATTAGGTGAAAGCGAATTGATTGATGCAATGGTTGCCAATCCCATATTGATAGAACGTCCAATTGTACTGGCTAACGGCAAGGCCGCCCTCGGACGCCCATCGGAAAGCGTGCTTAAGATTCTCTAAGCTGGTTTGGGCGCTAATTGGCCGGCTGTTAGCCAAAGCTTCCAGCACACCAAAATGGTTTGCGAAAGGTCAATTCATTTCAGTTGGCCGCGAAGGCGCCACGTAAGGCTCTAGCCACGTGTTCTATTCCTGTCATGCCTTGGTCAACGGCATCGGCAAAGGACAAGAACCCGTGGATCATGCCCTCGTAATTGCAGAATTCTACCGCGACGCCTGCCTCCTTCAGGCGCCCTGCGTACTCAATACCCTCGTCACGCAGAGGATCATGGCCGGCAACGATGACGAGCGCTGGCGCCAGGCCTGAAAGATCCTCAGTGAGGATCGGCGACAAGTGCGGGTTTTGTGCATCATCGAGCACATTCATGTAATGGTCGTAGAACCATAGGATATTGCTGCGTGTCAGCAACATGCCTTCGGCGAATTCGTGGTGTGAGGGGCGTTCCGGCGTGGCGTCAAGAACCGGATAGATAAGCACTTGCAACAGGGGCGCGACTTCGCCCTCGTCACGAATTCTGATGGCGGTGACCGCCGTGATATTGCCGCCGGCCGAATCCCCAGCGATCGCAAGGCGTGTGGCGTCCCCATCCAGTTCGTGGGCGTGATCAGCAACCCACTGATAGGCTCCCAAAGCATCATTAACAGCGGCCGGGAATTTTTGTTCCGGCGCCAGTCGATAATCTACCGAGATGACGATGCATTCCGCCCGATTGGCCAAAGCCCGACATAAACTGTCGTAGCTATCCAGACTGCCAATGACAAAGCCTCCGCCATGGTAAAATACCAATATGGGTAATTTCTCGTGAGCAGCAGGCGCATGGGGTGTGTAAATTCTGATGGGAATATCGCCGTCAATCCCATCTATCCAAAGATCTTCAGAACGATAGACATTCTCCGGCCGGATGTTTAGTGCTGGGGCTGTTTGTTCAAAAATTTCCCGTGCCTCTTCGGGCGATACGGTGTGAAATTCGGGATAGGGCGATTTGGCAACCAGCCCTAAAACATATTCAACTTGCGGATCCAGCGGCATTGTCCGACCTTTCCCGAATGCGGTACATTCCGCTCACTATGGCGTCAACCCAAGGAAGATTTCAATGACCGACCAGCAATCAACCACGATCCGCCTACATCCCGAAGATAACGTGATCGTGGCCCGGGATGATATTGCGCAAGGCGACCACTTGGCCAGTGAGGGGGTGATGGCGAAGGACCCTATTCCGGCCGGGCATAAAATCGCCACCAAGGTCATCGCCAAGGACGAGCCCGTGCGAAAATACGATCA
>CAXGCE010000343.1:0-3374 GCA_964007795.1 uncultured Alphaproteobacteria bacterium
TACCTTGCAATCAGAAATATCGTTAGCAGCTTTACCAAAAAACCGTATAGTTTGGTTAACCGGCATAAAAGAATGCCTTCCGAATTAGGCATAAGAGCTTCTCAACCTCGTAACCCTTAATCGACTATCCCAGCCGAGTTTCAATCATGACGGCACGCGCTAGGGTCTGCTCTGCACGTTGGATGATCGGTTCGTCGATCATTTTACCCTCGAACTCTATGGAACCTCGGCCTTCTGCTTTGGCGGCATCATAGGCGGCTATGATCCCCCGTGACCGTTCAACAAGTTCAGACGAGGGTGTGAACGCCTGGTTCAGAATATCCACCTGTAAGGGGTGAATGCAGGCTGCACCCAAAAATCCAAGACGTGCGGCCTGTTCCGCACGGGCCCGGAAGAGTTCCGTATCCCGATATTCAGCGATCGTTCCGACGAAGCCGAGAGGTAGAATGCTGGCTGCCCGTGCGGCGAACATGACGTGCAGAGTTGGTTGGAACAGGCCTTCCTCCTCCGGTAACATGCCGGCGGACAGGGCAAAATCTTCCGAACCCAAATTCATGGCGATTACTCGTGTATGGGCACGAGCGATTTCCTCAGCATGAAAATAGGCTTCTGTGGTTTCGATCATGGCGACCAGACGCGTGTGGCCATTGGGCAATCCGCTCTCGTCCTCTAACTCGTCCAGAATTTCTGCGATGGCGCGAATATGGCCCACGTCTGCTGCCTTTGGTACCATCAGAGCACTCACATTTGCATCCACTGATGCTTCAATATCCTGGATCGCAAGCCGCCAAGGACGATTAATGCGTACCAAAATGTCGGCACCGCAGTCGCCGATGGCCGCGGCCGCTTCCCGAATTCGACCCCGGGCATTGGCCTTTTGCGCCAAAGGTACGCTGTCCTCGAGATCTAGGATGTAGGCGTCCGCACCGCGCCTGGGGGCACTGTCAATGAATTTCTGCACGTTGGCGGGGATAAACAACATGCTGCGCCACAATGGCAGGGCGTTGCTGGCGGAAGTGGTCATCAAATCACGTCCTTTTTTCTCAGGGTGGAAATTTCTTCTGGGGTGAACCCCAGGGCGCCAAAAATTTCGTTGTTGTGTTGGCCTAGCAAGGGCGCGGGATGACGAATTTGTCCGGGCGTCTGGGATAGATGGGCCGCGACGTTGTGCATGTACAGTTCACCCATCTCTTCATCGGGAAACCGCAGCATAATCTCTCGTTCCTGCACCATCCGATCATCCAGCATGGCGGCGGTATCGTGCACAGGACCGACAGTGACACCGGCCGCCTGAAATTGTGCTAACAGTTCTGCCTGGTCGTGTTGTGCCATGAATTCGCCAATGATGGGATCGAGAATATCGTTGTTGCGCACCCGATCAGCATTAGTTTTGAAGCGTGGATCGTCGATCAGATCTTCGCGCCTGATTGTCTTGAATAGCCGTTCCGCCATAGATTGCATAGAAGCCGAAAGCGCCACGTATTTGCCATCTCTTGTTTGATAGGTATTCCGCGGCGCCACAGTCGTGGAACGACTGCCGGAACGTGCGGAAACCTCTCCCGTCAACTGATACTCTGCCGCTTGAGGCCCAAGTATAGCGAGCAGAGGGTCGAACAGGGGCAAATCGAGAACCTGGCCCCAGCCACCGTTGATTTCGACCTCCCGCAGCGCCACCAAAGTGGCCATACCACCATACATACCGGCCACCATATCCGCTAAGGCCAGAGGCGGCAGGACGGGCGGACGGTCGGGGAAGCCATTCATGGCAGCGAACCCAGTCCGTGCCTCCACCAAACTGCCAAAACCGGGATTATCACGATCCGGTCCGGTTTGACCCCAACCAGAAATGCGCACTATCACAAGGCGTGGGTTCCGTTCCAGCAGCGCATCAGGACCTAAATTCCATTTTTCTAATTTTCCAGGCAGAAAGTTCTCCACCAAGACCTGGGCGTCTTCAACCAGGCGCAATAATAGTTCCCGGCCCTTTTTATTGACAGGGTTGAGGGTGATGCTCTTTTTGTTGCGGGCATAGACTTTCCAATGAATTGATTTACCTTCTACCCGCCAATTCCGCAGGTCATCACCTTTGCCCGGCCGCTCCACCTTGATCACCTCAGCGCCATAATCGGCCAGAACATGGGTCAAAGCATTGCCAGCAACCAGCCGTGACAAATCCAGCACCCGCACCCCATCGAGGGGAGCGGGTGCGTCGGGTTGATAATCCCGTCTACGAATTGTCGGCACTTTAGGAACTTACCGACCTTTCCAGTCGGGAGGGCGTTTTTCGGAAAAAGCCAAGGGTCCTTCTATGAAGTCTAGGCTGTTTTGCATATCCTTGACGGATTGATAGTCAGCCTCGAACGCCTCCCGCACGGAGGCGTATTCGTCGCCCCTCATGACCACGTCCTTAGAAGTGCGGATAGATACAGGCGAACATTCAAGAATTTGTTCGGCCCAGCGCAGCGCTCCAGCCAGTGCCTCGCCTTCTCGGACGACCTCGGTCACAAAGCCTAGCTTGTAGCCTTCTTCGGCCATGACCCGCCGACCAGTCAATATCATACCCATTGCCTGTTTCATGGGGATCTGTCTAGACAAACGGTGCAAGCCGCCGGCGAGTGCGGCCAAACCTACGCGGGGTTCCGGTAAGGCGAAAAAGGCATTTTCCGCTGCAATTATGATATCACAGGCCAAAGCCACCTCAAACCCGCCGCCCATGGCCAGGCCGTTAACCGCGGCGATCAAAGGCTTTTGCATGGTGTAGCGCGAGGCTAATCCGGCGAACCCACTGTCAGGGCGGCCGGTCGGATTACCTTCAGCCTGCCATTTCAGATCGTTGCCCGCCGAAAACGCTTTGTCGCCCGCGCCTGTGACGATGGCGACCCACAGGTTAGGATCTTTTTCGAAATCATTGAAGATCTCGTCCAGTTCAAAATGTGCCAATGAATGCAAGGCATTCATTCTTTCAGGACGGTTCAGCGTTACGGTCAAAATATGGCCATTTTGCTCAGCCAGGCAAAATTCAGGCATGTGATTTAATTCCCTTGTATATTTTTCGATTGTTTACATTCTTTCGTCTTCCTTATTTAATATACCTAATTGATCAGACGAGGTATCGTCTGGAACGGAACATTTTTTGAAAGAGGGAAAAACGGTATGTCAGAAGAGACCTTTGTATCTAGGGGCGATCCGATGAAGGCGTCAGACATGTTTGTCCGCTGCTTGGAAGCAGAAGGCGTGACGCACATTTTTGGCGTACCAGGAGAAGAAAACGCTGATTTCATGATTTCGCTGATTGACAGCAAAATTGATTTCGTCCTCTGCCGACATGAACAGGCTGCCGCATTCATGGCCGACTGTTACGGCCGATTAACTGG
>CAXGCE010000344.1:0-3366 GCA_964007795.1 uncultured Alphaproteobacteria bacterium
CCCATGGCTTTTTCTATATTGCGGATAGAAGCCACCATGACTTTCAGCTCATCCGGCTCTAGGCTGGCGGCATGATCCGGGCCAGGTAGGGCACGGTCCAAGGTGAAATGTTTTTCAATTACGGTGGCGCCCAAGGCCACAGCGGCAACGGGAATTTCAATCCCCAGGGTATGGTCGGAATAGCCCACGGGCCCATTAAACAATTCGGCCAGTCGATCCATAGCCAGTAAGTTGACTTGCTCTTCCGGCGTTGGATAGGCGGTGACGCAATGCAAAAGGGCGACCTGCTCGCACCCGCCCTTGGCGCAGGCCGCCAATGCCTCGCCAACATCCTGCTCATTATACATGCCAGTGGAGACCACCATTGGCCGTCCCAGTTCCGCCAGCCGGGTCAAAAACCCTGGATTATTGCGCTCACCCGAACCGACCTTTATGGCAGGAACGTCCAATTCTTCCAGCCAGGGAATACGGTTTTCGTTGTGGGCGGTGGCCATGAACAACAGGCCCCGCTCGTCACAAAGTTTTCTCAGTTGCTTGAATTCATCCAGGGACAGGTTTCGTGGTCGCAGTCGGTCGCGCCATTCCGGCAGCTCCGCAGCGATCAACTCGTCGACATCAAATACCTGGGTTTTAAAGACATCCGCACCGGCGCTGGCGGCCAGTTCAACTAACTGAACGGCCATATCCATATCGCCAAAATGGGCGACCCCCGCCTCGGCGATAAATAGGCACGGCGCGCCGCCGCCAATTGGCCGTCCGCCAATCGTGAAATGATCCTGGAAAGTCTCTACATGCATGCCGTCTTGTACACCAAATCATCGCCTGCAATACAATAAAACCACCGGCTTTACGGCGCGGTGCCATGTTGACACGACTGGCCATAATTGCGACTTCGGGTCCCGCAAATTGGGTTGATACGGCAATTCAACCGAATGTTGGCATTGTCAGACCGTAGTGCTAATGCTACTTCCGTACTCGCGATTCCTACCCACCCTAGGCGTACGACGAGCGGCAAAAATTTGAGGTTGTAGCCTAATGAAAATCCTGGTTTTGGGCGGCGACGGCTATCTTGGATGGCCCACGGCGATGCATTTCGCCGCCTCTGGCGATGAGGTCTGGATCGCGGACAACTTTGCCAAGCGAAAATGGGAGTTGGAGGACGGTATCGAGCCGCTGCTGCCGACCCCTACTCTGCATCGCCGCGTGCAGTGCTGGAACGCAAGTGGTTCAGGTTCCGAGATCCGCATGAAGGTCGGCGATCTGATCAATCATCGCTTTGTCTACAACCTCTTCCGCGAAGTCCAGCCCGATACGATCGTGCACTACGCGGAACAGCCGTCGGCGCCTTATTCCATGCAAAGCAGGGCGGCCGCGGTAATGACCCAGCACAACAATGTTATCGGCAACCTGAATTTGTTGTTCGCCATGCAACGGCATTGCCCGGATGCGCACCTGATCAAGCTAGGCACCATGGGTGAATACGGCACCCCGAATATCGATATCGAGGAAGGCTGGCTGGATCTCGAACACAATGGCCGAAAAGACCTGTTATTATACCCAAAGAAAGCTGGCAGCTTCTATCATCTTTCGAAGGTGCATGATTCCCATAATATCGAATTCGCCTGCCGTATCTGGGGCATTCGGGCTACGGATCTGAACCAGGGCGTGGTCTATGGCATCGAGACCGATCAAACCGTGTTGCAGGACGAACTGCGCACCTCGTTCCATTATGATCATGTCTTCGGTACGGTTTTGAACCGTTTTCTGGTTCAGGCGGTGCGGGGATTGCCCTTGACCATCTATGGCAAGGGCGGACAGACACGTGGTTTCTTGAATATCCGCGACACTCTGGCCTGCGTGGAATTGGCGGCACGCAATCCGGGCCAAAGCGGCGAATTTCGCGTCTTCAACCAGTTCACCGAGCAGTTTACCGTTAAACAATTGGCTGAGAAAACGGTCGCAGCCGGGACCAGAGCTGGCCTTGCGGTCACCATCGATCATCTTGACAACCCACGCGTGGAGTTGGAGGAGCATTATTACAATGCCAAGAACACGGCCCTGACCGGTCTTGGTTTAAAACCAAACCTGCTTACCGATGGCGTCATGGACAATATGCTGGCGACCGTGCGGCGACATGTGGACTTGGTCAATCCCGATATTATCACGCCGCAAATCCGCTGGGCCGGCGGCGAGGTCTCGGAAACCTAGATCTAGGCCGGTTTTTGATACTCATCGAACCGAGGTCTAGCTATTGTCGCTCGCAACTGTGCTCCAAAGCGCACCGCTCTGCAAGGCCGGCGCGTTTCCGCTGGGCCGCTTGCTTGGATAGGATATTTCGAAATCGGATCCGGTTTGGACGGCCGCAAAATCTAACCCCATGCCAATGTTCACTTTGGTCGGCACATCCTCAGTCGCCAGAATTGGGCGGAACGCGATCGGCGTCACAAGGTATCAATGACTTTTTCCAAGACGCTGGGAGGTTATTACCGCCATGCCGAACAGTTGGTCCAGACTGCAGAAACTGTGTTAGCGGAGATCGGCTATTCGCCAGAGGACGTTGCCGACCTGCGCAAAACTAGCCAAACGGGACCGACGGATGGGTCAATGTTAAGGGGGTACGATACGGTACTACACCAACTTGATGACCTTGCTTTCCCTATGAGAACGCTCCATGGCGTCAATCAGTGCATGCCTGCCAACAGCATCGTTAAAATCAGGCGAGTCCGCTGTCCCCGATTGCATGGCATTGGCGAAGCGGGCGTAAGCCTGCCCGACGTTTCTCCCTGGGCCGGCAGCCATATCCACTGGAATAAGTCGGTAGCTGTCAGGCGGAATTATCTCCGCCATTTTGTCGTCACTGATGGCGAGGTGGAGCTGACTAGGTCCTATGTTGACGGACTTGGAGGTCAGCACCAGGGTCCCTTTTCGGCCATAAATCTCCATACGAGTGCCACTCGCGTTGTAAGGGACACTAGCCACTTGGTAGGATACTTCCGCGCCGCTTTTGAGCACTCCTGCGGCGGTGACGGTGTCCGGTGCATCTACGGGAAAGTCTTCCCCCGTTACTGAGTGTTTCCAAAGTTCGATGCGCGTTGTTACCCGCGCGCTGACCTCGGCGAACTCTCCCAGGATGTAACACAAGGCATCTATGGAGTGACCACCCGGGATGGTCATAGGGTTGGCGCCATTCGCGCGAATCCCCTGCCAGATGCGACCATCCCCGCGCTCGGTGATCGCACCAACCATCACGCTTAAGTTAACGGTTACGACCTCGCCGATTTTGTCGTCGGCAATGAGGTCGCGGGCATACATGACGGCTGGGTCACTTTGCGCCTGCAAACCGACCAAAGTCGGCAACCCTGCCGC
>CAXGCE010000345.1:0-3355 GCA_964007795.1 uncultured Alphaproteobacteria bacterium
CGCCTTCGGCCCACATTTCCTCGGAGGTATAATCGCTAAAGACGATTTGGGTCGGCTTCATGCCCAGTGCCTCAAAATAGGTCCGCCACAGTGGTGCTGAGGAATACAGGTTTAACACCCGCGGTATCCCGACGCGGATATTCGCGCGCTGCTCATCGGCTTCACTGCTCGAGCGATGGATGGGCCGGCGGATCGGTTTGCGCTTGCGGCCGCCCAGAAGCGTCTTACGAACCTCAACATCATCAATAACTGTTCCATCTTCGGGAACGGGTTCTGGCTTATGAAAACTGCGGAAGGCCAGCTTGGACTCGTAATCCACCAGGTTTGGAAACCGACTTTTTAGGTCCCGGCGCTTGGCGTTCAATTCCTTGAGCGCTTCCTTGGACTCAACGGTGCCACTCTCGCAACTGAAGCCGGCAATGTAGCGGCTCGTTTCACCATCAGGGGTCTTCGTGTCAATGAATGTTCGCGCACAATTGTTCGGGCAGAACGTACAGGCAGTTTCCTCCTCGTTCCGGGTGGTGAACTCCAGGTTGATGGCCGCATCAAGGCCGATGAAGGTCGAGTAGCCACGGCGCTTGACGACCCGCAGCGTCTCCATGGCCGCGCCAATGGCGCCGGCCTCGCCCGGGTGCGGATGCACGGTGACCTCTGCCCCCGGCACACGTTCCTTGATATAATCCACCTGCGCCTTCAGGGCTGCCAAATTGTATTGTGTTCCTCCCTGCAACACATAACGCGTGCCTAGCTGCGCCATGCGCGGTATCTGTACCACATATTGCCAGATGTTCTTTGGGAGAACCATCGCCAAGCCCGCCAGCAGTTCCTCTTTTCCATAGCCTTCCTTCTGGAAATTGACCCGGTCGGCGTCCAGGAACACCGCACAGCCATAGCTGAAGGTGGGGCTGAGCTTGGCCTTGAAGGCATTGTCGGCATATTCGGTGACCGGCACACCGAACTGGTTGGCCATGGCCTGCAGCAGCATCCCGTTGCCTGCGGAGCACTGGTTGGAGAGCCGGAAGTTGCGGATATCCTTGTTCACCATGAAAAGCACCTTGATGTCCTGCCCGCCAATGTCACAAATCACATCTACGTCTCCGCAGAATCTAACAGCGGCCATCATATGGGCCACGGTCTCGACGACGTTTACGTCTGCCCGGACCGACTCCTCCAGCACATCCGCAGCATAGCCTGTTCCGCCAAAACCGATGATCTCAAGGGTTGCGCCCTGGTCATGCACAAACCCCTTTATCTTGGCCAGGAGTTCCTTGGTGTCGGCGATGGGGTTGCCCTGCGAAAGCTGATATTGTTTGCAGAGGATTTCGCCGTCCTCGTCGATGAGCACCGCCTTGGAGGAGGTCGAGCCGCCATCCAGGCCGATCACGCCTCGAACCGTTTCCCCCCGATTCAAGGTCGCTGGTATAAATTCAGGGATGGTATATTCCTCGCGGAATTTTTTCAGCTCCTCATCCGACGTGACTAGCGGCGGGCCTGCCGAGGCGCCCAGATGCGCGCTGCGGCCGTGGGCAATGAATTCCTTCAATGGATCCAGCCCGCGATAAAGTCCCACGTCCGCTGGCTCGTGCAGTCCGTAAATTGCTGCGCCCAAGGCCGCATAGTACTCGGCATCCTCAGGCACAAAGATCAGTTCCTCGACCGGAACGTCCTTGGGATATTCGTAACCGCGTGATTCCCATGACTCAGGAATACGCTGTCGCCAGCATTCCTGTAGAAAAGGCAGATAAGTATTAGGGCCGCCCAAGAGCAGGACGCGCGACTTGAGCGTGTTGCCGCGGGTCAGCACCGATAGGTTCTGCAGTACAATGGCGTCGGCCAGCGAGCAGAGAATTTCATTGGAAGGGATGCCGGACTTGACGAGGTTCACGATGTCCGTCTCCGCAAACACCCCGCATTTGGCTGCTACGTGATGGAGCTTGGAGGGATCCCATGGCAGGCGTCCAACCACCTCTTGCTCCAGGCCGACCTTGATCATGCACTTGTCGATCGTCGCCCCGGTGCCTGAGGCGCACTTATCGTTCATGGAGGCGATCGCCCGCTTGTCGCCGGTCTTCTGGTTCTCCTGGTAAATGATAATCTTGGCATCCTGTCCCCCCAGTTCGATCACGCTATAGACATCCGGATGCAGGAGATCGACCGCCATGGTTACTGAGTTCACCTCCTGCACAAACTTGCTGCCGATCGGCTCGCGCAACGGGCCCGCACCGGAGCCGGTGATGAAGGTTCGGATGTTTTCCCGGGGGATGTCCTCAAACTCTCGGCCGATGGCTACCAGCAGCTCGAACACCTTTTCGGCCTGCCGAGTCTCGTGGCGCTGATAGTCGCTCCAGAGAATTTCCTTGGTTTCCGGGTCAATGACAACGGCTTTGACGGTGGTGGATCCAACATCAATACCAAGAACGATTTTGTCGGAAGTTAAACGGGCCCGGGGACTTAGCTGATCGCGGTTGGACACATGCGGAAGTTCGATTGATGGGTTCATTTTGTCAACTACTGTTTAGAATGATTCTAATTATCATTAAAAATAATGCTAATTCTCGTATATTATTGTTCCAAATCTACAATAGGGCGCCCGTTGGCGATCAACGAACAAGAGGATGGCAGCAAGCTGTTCGAATGGTTAATTGATAAAACCGATGTTAGGCTAAATGAAATCGATGGCCGCCTGATAGCTTGAAGAAATTAGTGCCCGGTCTTATTTGTCATTTTTTTTTCGGCCGGCCAACATTGCCTTGACGGTTTCCACGGTTAGCCCGTTCACCGGCAGAGGCCAGTTGAGGTTGTCGCCGTTGGGCTTGAACCCGTTGCCATCAATGTCGACGAAGATGGGGTTGTTGTAGGCGCAGGGTTTGTTGCTGGATTGTGTGCTGGTGCCATAGCCCTTTTTCAGGTCGTGATTTTCACCGTAAGCCACCACGATGAGGTGACTGTCTTCGCTGAGCGGGATACGCAGCTTCTGGTCGAATTTGACCACGCCGTTGCCAAATAGATCCTTGTGCGTTGCGCGGGTGAAATTGAGTGCTGGATATTGGCGGCCATTGATGAGCACCTGCACTCGGTCGACATCGATCCAGTCCGTACATTGCACGCGCACGTGGAGTTCCACCTCGCCGTTGAGGCGCGTGTGGCCGCCGGCTATGGTGTCGTCCTGCGTGCTCACTTCAAGGAACGGGCCGGTGGTCAAAATCATCCGGCCGGCCTTGGCGTTGCGGCTGATTTCCTTCCAGTCAATTTTCGAGGGGATATCGGTGCTGCTCTTGACGTAGGTGCGCCAGCCACCCACACCGTTACCATAGACCGAGTGCGCGTCGCATACCGCAATGGCACGGTAGCCATG
>CAXGCE010000346.1:0-3355 GCA_964007795.1 uncultured Alphaproteobacteria bacterium
TGGGCCATCCTGTTTTGGGCGATCCGCTATACGGTCGCGAGCGCCGGAGCCGAATAGCCGGATTGCACGATAAATTGCGCCTCGCGGTCAAAAATTTCCGACGCCAGGCCTTGCACGCAGTCGAGCTTGGCTTCCGTCACCCTGTGGTTGGCCAGGACTTGAATTTCCGTTCCGATCCCCCATATGAGATGCAGACGCTGCTGGATCAGTTTCAACGGTTAGATAGCGGCTGACCGGCTTGGGGGCGTCGTGCTGGCTGTGTGTTCAGCGATGCGGAGGGGAAGAGCCATTCGGTTCGCATTTCTTGACATTATCGTTATATTTCAGTAGCATAAAGACTAGCACAACAGCTGACCGAGTATTTCTTTTGCAATCAAGGCGCCGTCATGCGGCGTATGGGTGAAGCCATGGGTGCAACCGATACAAAATCCATAGAGGCAGAATCCGACGCCAAGATGTCGGCCAGTTCTTCCCAGGGCGCGGCGATCCTGAAATCGGCCACCGCCAGTGAGAGAAAAGGCCGGGATGCCGGCATAGGGCTGCCGCCGGCACCGACGCCGGAGGCAAGTTTATCCCGCTATCTGCAAGACATTCGCAAATACCCAATGTTGTCGCATGACGAAGAATATATGTTGGCACAGGCTTGGCGAGAACATGATGATCGCGAGGCCGCGCACAAGATGGTGACGTCTCATTTGCGTCTGGTAGCTAAGATCGCCATGGGTTATCGCGGTTACGGCTTGCCTGTGGCCGAACTGATCGCGGAAGGTAATATCGGCCTGATGCAGGCGGTAAAACGGTTTGAACCGGAACGTGGTTTCCGCCTCGCCACCTATGCCATGTGGTGGATACGTGCCAATATTCAGGAATACATCTTGCGTTCTTGGTCTCTGGTCAAGATCGGAACTACGGCGGCACAGAAAAAGTTGTTCTTCAAGCTGCGGAAGCTCAAGGGTCAAATCCAGGCCATTGACGAAGGTGATATGCGGCCTGATCAGGTGGAAAAGATTGCCACCGCTCTTAATGTGCCGGAAAAAGATGTCGTGTCCATGAACCGGCGGTTGGCCGCACCGGACAACTCGCTGAACGCGCCTTTGCGGGCTGAGGGCGAGGGGGAATGGCAGGACTGGCTGGTGGACGACAGCGTCGATCAGGAGACGGAGCTGGCGGAATCGCAAGAGTTGCAGCAGCGCCGCGAATTACTAATGAACGCTATGGGTAATCTAAACGACCGCGAAAAACATATCATCATGGAGCGGCGCCTGACGGACGAGCCAAAGACTTTGGAGGAACTTTCCAACGTCTATAATATCAGCCGTGAAAGAGTTCGTCAGATTGAAGTTCGCGCATTTGAAAAACTTCAAAAAACCGTCCGCTCTCAAGCGGTCGAACAACGGATGATATGACGGCTAGTCTTTTTCTGATGAGCAGATAGGCTTGAGAATAGTTAAGGAATTTTAAGGTAGATCACCGCGACAAATGCAGTTGCAATTGAGCGACTAATCCGAGTTATTCTAGGCTTGCATCTCTTCGCCAAGGGTCCGGGAATAGCACGAAGGCTCGTCGGAGCTGCCGCCCAAGCGGCAGTGTCCGTTGATCTAGCCATATCATTAATACTGGCGGAAAACGACCCTGATCGACTGGGTCTAGAGTTGACCAAATTGTTCAATTCAGACGCCCCGTACAACGGTCCGTCTGTGGTTGCCATCCCGGCATTCGCAAACTAGCGTGATATTGAACCGTTCTTTGACACCAGCTATGACGATTGCGTGACGAATTCCAAATTTGTCGGATAATTTAGGAAATTGTTACTTAATACCTGCTGCCGGCCCATTAAGTTAGGTGACGAAATCCTGCAACAATTCCAGAAATTGCATCTCCTGTCATGATAGGCCCTTGCCTGCAAGCCTATCGCGAAAGACAATAAACGCGCTAATGCGTCGTGAGCGACAACGGCCAATTTGCCACAGCAAGGAAGAGGAAAATGAATCTGAAAACTAAAGGCGTTGCCCTTACCGCCGCGCTTGTTATGGCTTCGGCGTTACCCATGGCGCGCCCGGCCGAGGCTGGCACACCAAAAGATATGTTGATCATGGCCAAGAATATCGATGACCTGATTACCTTGGATCCGGCGGAAGTCTTTGAGTTTACCGGTGGCGAAGTCATCGCGAATATCTATGACCGAATTATGATGTTCGAAGCAGAGGACCTGAGCAAGTTGGTCGGCGGCGTGGCTGAAAGCTACAAAATTAGCGGTGACGGAAAAACTATCGTTTTCAAGGTTCGTGGTGGCCAGATATTCCATTCCGGCAATCCTGTCACCGCGAACGATATGGCATTTTCTTTGCGTCGGGTCGTAAAACTGAAAAAGACACCGTCCTTCATCCTGACCCAGTTTGGTTGGAACAAGGACAACGTGGATGGCCTGATCAAGCCCGTGGATGGCACGCATGTCTCCGTCACCATGATGGCAGATTTTTCGCCGGGCCTGTTGCTAAACGCGCTCTCTGCCGGTGTCGGCTCTGTCGTCGACATGAAAGAGGTGATGAAGCATGAGAGTGACGGCGACCTGGGGTACGGCTGGTTGAAAAACCATTCTGCTGGATCGGGCCCCTATCGTCTGCAGACCTGGAAGGCGAACGAGTTAGTAACCTTGGTTTCAAATATTAACTACCGACATGGCGCCCCGGCCATGAAGCGCGTGGTCCTGCGCCATGTGCCGGAGAATTCAGCGCAGCGCTTGATGGTCGAAAAGGGTGACGCTGACATGGCCCGAGACCTGACGCCGGACCAAATAAGGGGCCTGAAAAACAATACCGGCATCATAGTCGACGATTACCCCAAGGCGGCGCTAATATACATGGCAACCAACAACGCCGATCCCATTTTGGGTAAGGACAAGGTACGCAAGGCCATTCGCTATGTGGTCGACTATGAAGGTATGGCCAGTTCCTTTCTAGCCGGTCAGTATAAAATTCATCAGGCGTTCTGGCCGTCCGGTTTGTGGGGATCCCTGGATGAAAAACCCTTTAGGAAGGATCTGGCCAAAGCCAAGGGGTATTGGGAGAAAGCCTATGAAATTCTCCTCAAGAAACTGGGCCCGAACCATCCCTATACCAAGGACACCAAGGCCCAATTGGACGCGCTGAAGGAGTGATGGGCGCAGCGATCAGGCTTTGTCTCTTTGGCTCAACGCAGGGGTCACTGCTACTGCATCAAAAAGGCAAAAAGATCCTGTACCTGCTTTGGCGTGAGTGCATCGAGTAAGCCTTCTGGCATGAGTGACACGGGCATGGCTTGGAGATCCTTGATTTCGTTGCGCGGCAGGGGGATGGAGTTTTGCGCCAAATCACGC
>CAXGCE010000347.1:0-3343 GCA_964007795.1 uncultured Alphaproteobacteria bacterium
TCTCTGGTCGACACGGAAATTAAGGGTGGACGTTGGGATATCAAGGTTGCCATGGCCATCGCCTACGACCGCTTAGGTATGTACGAACAGGCCGAGCGGCGTTATCGTCAGGCTCTGGACCTGTCGCCGGAAAATCCCGTCATCATGAATAATTTTTCTCTGTCCTTGGCCCAAGCCGGAAATTTGTCAGAGGCGCTGGAGATCTTGGAACGTGCCACAGCCCTGCCCGAGGCGACGCCACGCATGCGGCAGAATTTAGCCCTGCTGTATGCCATGAAAGGGAATTTGACGTTGGCTGAAATGTACGTGCGACGAGATATGCCACCCAACATTGCGGACCACAATATGGCCTATTACCGAAAATTGCGGGCCAATTTGACACCTAGCGCAACAAGATAATGCCTCTATAGAGAGGTTTGATGCAGTGCAAAGTGCAATATTGGTTGCCGCATACTAGGGGTTGTCGCTTCCGGAGGTGTGCCTTCGCAAAAGCTAGCTGCCAAGTCATTGCCGGCCGTCTTGTCCTGGGGCATTTGACCTTAGATAGTATCTAATACCTTGATGATGGCTGGGCCAAGTAGCACAACAAACAAAACGGGAAGAAAAAATACAATCATTGGCACAGTCAACTGTGCTGGCAAAGCGCCCGCCTTTTGTTCGGCCCGTGACATTCGCTCATCCCGTTGCTCTTCCGACAACACGCGCAGGCTGACGCCTATCGCGGTACCGTATCTTTCCGCCTGGACCATGGCTGTCACCAGCGCTTTGATCGCCGGAAGACCAGTGCGCTCGGACAAATTTAACATGGCCTGACGGCGGTCAGTCAGGAAGGCTAGTTCGGCAGTGGCTAGGCCCAATTCCTCCGATAGCTCGGGTCCTTGGTATTGCAACTCCTTCGCCACGCGGTGAAGCGCCGCCTCCATGGACAATCCCGCATCTACGCAGATGACTAACAGATCCAGGGCATCGGGAAGGGCCATTTGGATAGCTTTTTGCCGGTTTTGAATTTTGTTCTTGATTAGGATTTGAGGTAAGAAAAACCCGATCACTGCCGCAGCGAACGAATAGATTAGCTTGGCCGATGGCCCCATCTCCACCTTGGCTAAAAAGAATAGATACATGGCGGTCAAAAGGCCGAACAAAATAGGTGCCACGAAACGGAAAAAAGTATAGGTATATAAGTGCGCTTCTGTGCGCATGCCGGCTTGAGCCAACTTGTTCTTCATTGCGACACTATCGGCAGGGTTGATCAGCCTCAACTTGTCTACCAGATAGGTGACGTAGGAACGACCGCTCTGCTGTCGCAGCGAAGATGGTTGGTTGGTATACTTCTTCCGCTGCGCTGCGCTCAATTCCTCCCGGCGGGCTGCCACCGCTTTCAGCCGCGAACGCATGTTTTTGCTGCCTAGCAATGGCATGCCAAGGGCGACAATCGTCAAGAAGGCGCCAATGGTGCCCAGTGCCACGATGATATTTTCGGGTGTGAATAATAAATCCATCAGAATTCAAAATTGATCATCTGTTTCATGATAAAGATACCTGCGCTCATCCATACGAGGCCACCAGCGATCATAATCTTACCTAGATCAGCGGTGAATAGGGGGGTGAGATATTCGGGATTGACCAAATACAAAAGACCCGTCATGAGAAATGGCAATGAACCAATTATTCCGGCCGAGCTTTTCGCCTCGGACGACAGCGATTTCACTTTGTCTGCCATCTTCTTACGGTCACGCAAGATGCCGGACAGATTAGCCAATGTGTCGGCTAGATTTCCGCCTGTCTGCCCTTGAATGATAAGAACAATTGTAAAAAACTGTAGTTCCGGCGTCTTGATCTGTTCCTGAGCCCGTTCCAGTGACACTTCGAGGGTTAGGCCCAGATTTTGAGATTCAACAATTTCTAAAAATAGACCGGCCACAGGTTCCGGGCTTTCCGTCGCGATAATCTTCAAGCATTCACCTAATGGCAATCCCGATTTTACGCCGCGGACAATGATGTCCACTGCATTGGCGAATTCCTTCGTGAATTTGTTAACCCGGCGCTTCGTCAAATAGAACAGCACATAACGCGGCAAGCCAAATCCGACGGTGATGGAGACGGGTACGATGCCCACAAGGTGATATCCCGTCATCTTATAAAGGATAGCCGCCACTACGGAAAAGGCAGTGCATAACAGGAAATAATTACGAAGCGTAAGGCGCAATCCAGCCTGACGTAGGGTTTCGCGCAGTTTTACGGCAAAAGATTTCTTGGTCTTTGCATCTTCCAGTTGCCGCAGGCGGGACTGGATATCCCGTCTGCGGCTGCTGTCACCACCAATACCTCGTGTCACTTCTGCCGCGCTGACATTGCCGGAAGCGACGGATATACGTTGCCTTAAATTAGCCCGAGCCTTGATCTGCGGCAAAATAAGCGAGAAGGTCACCGCCACCATTGATATAAAGACGGCGCCGGCAACAAGAAACAAAAGAATGCCAAGGTTCATGTTGCCTCCTAAACTATGCTGGGGCGACTGGCATTGGGTTTCAGTCTCGAACTACATGCCCAGCGCTTCAAATAGGTCTTGTTCTCGGCCGAAATATTTCGCCTTATCAAAAAACAATGGGCGCAGACCTGTCGGTTTATGTTCACCAACTAATTTACCGTCGTCGTCTTCTCCCTGAATTTCGAAAACGTACAGGTCTTGCAGTGTTACCACATCACCTTCCATGCCTTGGACCTCGGTAATATGAGTAATTTTGCGGCTGCCGTCGCGCAGGCGGGCTGCCTGAACTATCACATTTATGGCCCCGGCTATTTGTTCGCGCACGACTTTGGCTGGCAAATTAAAACCTCCCATAGCAATCATATTTTCCACGCGGCTGATAGCCTCGCGTGGGTTGTTAGCGTGAATAGTGCCCATGGAACCGTCATGCCCCGTATTCATTGCTTGTAGCAGATCAAAGGCCTCCGGTCCGCGCACCTCGCCAACAATTATACGTTCCGGGCGCATACGCAGGCAGTTCTTGACCAGATCACGCATGGTGATTTCACCGGCTCCTTCAAGGTTAGGCGGTCGTGTTTCAAGACGTACGACATGAGGTTGTTGCAATTGCAACTCTGCTGTGTCCTCGCAGGTAACGGTCCTCTCACCCTCTTCGATGAAGGCGGTTAAGGCGTTCAGTAGCGTCGTCTTGCCCGAGCCCGTGCCGCCCGCGACCAGGATGTTCAGACGGCAACCGCCAATGATATCCAGCAATTTTGCTCCCATTGGAGAGATCGAGCCAAACTTGACCAGATCCTGCAGGCGCAGTTTATCTTTCTTAAATTTCCGGATTGTAAGGCTGGCACCGTCAATTGA
>CAXGCE010000348.1:0-3335 GCA_964007795.1 uncultured Alphaproteobacteria bacterium
CAAGGTGAAACCACGCCAGAGTTGGTCCAAAAGCCGCCCCTAACTGGAATATGGCTGATTTACGAGTTGCCGAAATTTGGGATAATTACAAATTTTTGTAACACCAAAGTAAGAAAAGAAGCCGAAGGCCTATGAGAGTCTAACAATGTGGCGGCGAAAAACTCTAGTTTATCAGCACTTTGGTTTTGCCTGACGCCGGTTTCAAACAAATCCAATGGATATTTTATAACCGTATGGGACACGACAGCAGAGGGTCTTTTGTCTTGATCAGTCAGTTGATCCAGTGGCATCGTCTGTTGTAGGAGGCCACTGCATGTCCGTACGAAAATTCCAAACAATTCGTGAAGTCATAGAGGCTGATGGCGTAAACGAAAGATGCCAGAAAATCGTCCGTATTGTCACTATGGCGGTGATACAAAATCCGTTTACTGGACGCTTTGTCGACGATCTGTCCCCCCTGTTTGATTTGGGCGGTCAACTGGGTGAACAGCTTATGGACGACGCCGTAGCACAGCTGGGACGTTTACCCGTTAGTTACGGCAAGGCCGCTATTGTCGGCGTTAATGGCGATCTTGAACATGGCGGCGCAATGATCCATCCCAAGCTGGGCAAACCCATGCGTGCGGCGGTGGGCGGAGGCGAGGCTCTGATACCCTCTACTGCAAAGGTAGCTGCTATGGGCACACCGGTAGACCTGCCTCTAGGCCACAAGGACCAAGCCTGGTCATTTGACCATTTTGATACCATGACGGTGATGATCGCTGATGCCCCCCGGCCGGACGAAATTGTTCTCTGCATGGGCGTTGCAGACGGCGGGCGCCCACACCCCCGCGTCGGCAGCAAACCGATTGTCGACTAAAAAATGCCGGTCGACCTTCTCAATCTCATCAAACGGCATAATGGCGAGAAGACATGGGCGGCATATTCCAGCCAGGAAATGGATAACCGCCAAACCGGTGTCTGGGGTCTTATGACTGCAAGAGATATCGATGTCTGCGTCTTCACTTCCTATCACAACATCTGTTATCTCGCCGGCTTCCTCTACTGTTATTTTGGTCGCAAGTACGCCATGGTACGTGAGATCGTCGCCAGTTATCCATTCGTGGAGCTGATGCACAGTTGGACCTGGTTTCAATCTGGCATCAATACTGACGGCGCTCACAACCCGGTGGCCAATTGGCTTATTCGGCCAGGAGACATCCTGAGCCTGAATTGTTTTCCCATGATTTTCGGCTACTATTCAGCATTAGAACGCACTCTTTTCTGCGACCACGCCAGCGACCAACATTTGCGCTTGTGGGAAATCAATTCCCAGGTAGATGAAAGAGGCCTCGAACTGCTGTCGCCCGGCACACGATGCCAGGATATCACAGCGAAACTGAACGAGATCTACCGCGCTCATGATCTTTTGCAATATCGATCGTTTGTCTGCGGTCATTCCTTTGGTGTTTTTTGCCATCACTACGGTCGAGAGACGGACGTTGAGCTGCGTGAGGATGTCGACACAAAATTGGAATCGGGAATGGTCATCTCCATGGAACCCATAATTATGAACCCCGAAGGACAACCGGGCGCCGGTGGTTACCGCGAGCATGACATCCTTATCATTAGCGAGCATGGTCCCGAAAATATCACCACCTTCCCCTTCGGGCTGGCTCACAATATAATTCCAGCCTAAAATCTGGGTTCTGGAGATCTCCATGCAGTTCGGTTGGCTTACACTTTCCCTCTCTCCCTCCGGCGATGAGGACGCCGCACGAATAGAGCAGCAAATCGAACAGGTCTGCTATGCCGAGAAACTTGGATTTTCGGATGTCTGGCTGACTGAGCATTATTTTACCGGCGAGAGTGTCTATAATGACGCCGTGGTTTTCGCTGCGGCCCTGGCTATGCGAACAGAACGCATTCGCATCGGTTTCGCAGTGTTGCAAATGCCCTTTCACCATCCCATCCGCCTGGCCACGCAATTGGCCCTGCTAGACAACCTCTCCAAAGGTCGTATTGATGTGGGCGTGGGGAAGGGCACTATTTATAATGAGTACGAGTTTGTTGGACACGGCTTGCGCAGCGACGACAGCCGGGAACGTATGGATGAGGCTCTCGATATCCTGCAACGAGCCTGGACAGAGGCACCGTTAAAATACGACGGCAAATTTCATTGCTTGGAAATTCCCGAACTTCGTCCCCGGCCTGTGCAACAACCAGGCCCACCCTTGTGGCGCAGCGTGATCTCGCCCAATTCATTCGAAGAGTGTGGCCGCCTCGGCATTCCCATACTAACTGCTCGCCTTAGCGTAGAAAGTATCAAGGAGCGGTGGCAAACCTATCATGCCGGCCTGGAACAAGGCGGACATGACGAGACAACTCAGAACCGACTAATGTCCCAAATCGCCTTGTGGCGAAATGTCTACGTCGCAGACAGCGACGCCCAGGCGGAGGATGAGCTTAGTCAACTGCTCCTCGATACCCGCGCGCATATGATGCACGTACGAGAGGCCCATAACCCCAGTGACTTCGAGATTGACCCGAACATGTTGAACCCCTGGACCAACCCCGCTATCAGCGACGCCGATGCCTTGCCCTATACTCTTGAATCGGGCTGCCTTTATGGTTCGCCAGCACGCGTCAAGGAGCAGGTGGCGGAACTGCATGACGTAGGCGTTAGGCACCTTTTATGCCAAACCGGATTTGGCGATATGCAACACGAAAAAAACCTAACCTCCATGCGCAACTTTGGCGAGAAGGTGATGCCGACATTCACCGGCTAGGCATTCTTGATGGTCAAGCCTGCATCCACTGGTAGAACGGCACCGTTCATATAACTGGACGCCGGCAACACGAAATTTAGGGTCCCGTGAGCGACTTCCTCCGGATCGGCGTAGCGGCGCAGGGGTACGCGCCTCTTAGCAAAAATTGTTTTGTGCTCTTCCTTGATATGCTGGGTCATGCCAGTTCGAATAGCGCCAGGGCAGATGCAATTGACGGTGATTCCGAACTGGCCCAACTGGACAGCCAGAGTTTTGGTGAGATGCACCAGTGAGGTGTTGCGCGCCCCGCCGCTGAGATTGCCAGCCCGTCGGGCGTTGGTGCCGCTAATGTTGATTATCCGTCCCCAGCCCTGCTCTTTGAGATACGGGATAGCAGCCCGGGCGCATCTGATCGTACGCAGTGGGCTCCATGCCGAATTCCTCGGGCGATCGTCCCACCACGGCGTTCAGCCCGATATTCGGAAGCTGGCGTTCGCCGAAGACCCACATTTCGGCGCCGTTTTTCTTGCGGATACTCTTGGGTGCCCTGTCCTTGTACTTGCTCGCCAGGTGATTGTCGAAGACCGT
>CAXGCE010000349.1:0-3328 GCA_964007795.1 uncultured Alphaproteobacteria bacterium
GCTGGCAGACAAGGCCTATTGCGATGCGGTCGATGTTAAGGGCGGCATTATAGAGCTTAGTTTTACCGTCGAACGATAACAGCTGTATTGTTTCAGTGGATACGGTGACAGTGCAGTGATTATTGACTTAAATGCCTCGGGCCCCCGATTTTAGAGGCTGTTATCACTCCATCACCGCGCGTTGCACGGCGGTTGTATTCTGCTGCAAATGGCTAGGATTAATTGTGCCTGCAACCACACTGGTTATGCCGTCCTGACACACCAGATTTCTAAGAGCGGCGCCCGCATCGTCAGTGTGTCCACTATTTAGTGGTTTCTTTATGAGCACGCCCTTTCCAGCAGCGGCTGCAGCGTGCAACACTGGCCGTTGGCTTTGATCCGCTTCATTAAGGGCAATCATAACCAGATCACACGTTTCGATGGCCACTTTTCCCGCCGCCACTGTTTTGGTGGACGCGCCAACCAGACCAATTATCCCTTTGGCCTGAAGATCCAGCAGGGTGGCAATCGTCTCGCCATTCCGCAGAACGGTTTCATCGTTGTCTGGTAAATGCAATGTTACAATGTCCAGAAAATCTCGGCGCAAGCAACTGCGGCTCCGTTCCACGCTGTCGCGAATAGAGGCGGGGGAGAAATCAAAAATAGAACGCCCGTTCACGAATAATTCCCCGACCTTGGTCGCGATTATCCAGTGGGGATCATGTCCTACTAGGGCGCCGATCCGTTCTTCGCTGTTGCCGTAGGAGGGCGCCGTATCCACCAAGTTTATGCCCAATTCCTTGGCGAGCGCCAGAAGCTCCGATAATTCATCATCACTAGGCAACCGAAACGATGAAGGAAATTTTACGCCCTCGACCCGACCAAACTTTGTGCCGCCCAAAGCCAAGGGGCTGACCATCGGTCCATAGGGGCCGAGGCGCCTTAGTTCCATGACGTAACTACTTCCCAGGGGGCCTGTGCAACCATAGGTGTGGGCCATTCTGGCAGGTCCGTCAGGTCGGTCAGGCCGAGTGTTAGGCCGTCGTCTTGCTGCAAAGCCAGAATTTTTTCTGCAAGGACAGGGGCCAGGGCTAATTTAGTCGGCCAACCCACAATGATGCTTTCCCGGGCCGTCGCCAATGCTGATTTGGGACGGGACCCACCGCTGCCCGGTTCAGCCCTTTCGACGCGATGGGTCGCCCACTTGGCCAGTCTGAAATCAGCTCCCGGCAAAAGCCTAGTGAGTTCCGATTTAGCGGTCTTGATCAGCAATTCTGATGATTGAGACACGCCTTCCTCGGCCAATAATCCACCAACATACCAGACATAACCACCTGCGGGGTCAGGGTGAGCTGTGATCGTGGCTAGAGGTTTGCTGCTTCTCCCAACGCAGTGCAGGTAAATGGGGTCTGCCATGCCCCGTATCATGATTTGATGCAGGGGCCTCCGCTGGCAGGCGATGTGGCGCAGTCCGAAGCGGGCCAGGAGAGTTTCGTTGCCAGCGCCCGCCGTAAGCACGACCCTTTGGGCCCGAATTGTGGTTTCACCAAGCCCGATTTCTACAGTGCCGGCGGGGTCAAGCCGTGCTTCCAACTGAGCGTCATCGGGAATTTGCCGAATGCGATCCTTGTGGCGCTTGCGGAGAGAGTTAAGAACCCCCGGCACATCAATCACCATTTCGTCCAATTTGAAATATGTGCCGGTGTTATCCGTTGGCAAAATCACTGGCCGATTTTTGGGATGTACTTCTCGCATGCGGCTACGCATGATCTTCTTCGAGAATGCAGATAGCAGTTTACCACCCGGCTGTGGCGGAACCCACATCCCCATGGTTTCGGCCAAAGGCGGCACCTGGGTTAGATCGGGGCCCTGGCGGCCACTTAGGCTAGCGCGCCAACAGTCGGGCATATGGGCCAGATCGGATACAGCAGTTTCGAGGCCCATGCCGAAGGTATATTTGGCACCCCCATGGATGATGCCCTGGGACGCAATGGTTTGCCCTTGACCCAATGCGGCTTTATTCAGAATAAGCGCTTCGATACCGGTCCGTCGCAAAATATCCAAAAGCCACAGGCCAGCAATACCGCCGCCCAGGATAACCACATCAATCTGGGCGGTCATGGGAACGGCTATTATTCATGGTTGGCGGCCATGCGCGATATAACAGCGGTAGAGCTATGACCATCAACGAATTTCGCTAGTTTCACTTCGCCGCCATAGGCTTGAACAATATCGCTACCGACGACTTCATCCAGTTCATAATCGCCGCCTTTGATAAGGATATCAGGCTGAATTTGACGCAATAGTGGAATGGGAGTGTCGTCCGCAAAAATTATCACGCGGTCTACTGTTGCCATCGACGCTAAAACCAAGGCACGGGCGGCTTCCTCCTGTATGGGGCGTCCCTCACCCTTTTCCAATCGACGGACCGAGGCATCATCATTAATCGCAACAATAAGTCGATCACAGTGCATCTTCGCCTCGTTCAGAAGCGAGATATGTCCCGGATGCAACAAATCGAAACAGCCGTTAGTAAAGCCTATTCGTAGACCCTGGACTCGCCATCGATCCACATCGGCTTGTAGGGCGCTAGCGGAGACCAACTTCTTTTCAGAGCGGTTCAGTTCCTCAGCCTTCACAGCGCTTGCCAATTCATCTTGACTGACCACTGCCGTGCCTGCTTTGCCGACGACAAGACCCGCCGCCAGATTTGCGAGGTAGGCGGCTCGATCTGGTGGCGCGCCGATGACGAGAGACAGGGCAAATATCGCGACGACCGTATCCCCGGCACCGGAGACGTCAAATACCTCGGGCGCTCGCGTGGATAGATGGACCGGGGCGCCTTCACGCGGGATTAAACTTAATCCTTGTTCAGATCGGCTGACTAGCATGGCCCCAATGTCATGGCGATCCATGACAACGCGGGCGGCTAGGGCAATCTGCTGGTCGTTGTCGCATGGCATTCCGGTGGCAGCAGTGAGTTCGGTTCGGTTTGGTTTCAGAAAATCAACGCCGGCATAGGCCGTCAAATCTCGTCGTTTCGGATCCGCAATTATAGGAAGGCCGATAGCACGGGCACGGTCGATCGCCCCACGTATCATCTGGTCGCTCAGCACACCCTTGCCGTAATCGGACAGGACGAGGATATGCCCGTGCTTCAAGGCGCTTTCGAGCCTCGACAGTAGGTTTTCACAGGCCGCCGCGGAAATATCTTCTGTGGTCTCGTGATCGGCCCGCAACATTTGTTGCCCAGCCGCAATATACCGGGTTTTCAAGGTGGTCGTCCGCGCCGGCTCTACTACTAATTCGGCTTGAACGTTTTGTATGCCGGCGATGAGACCTTTAACGT
>CAXGCE010000350.1:0-3322 GCA_964007795.1 uncultured Alphaproteobacteria bacterium
AATTCAACGGCATGACGGCACTAGTGCAGATTACGGCGAGGAGGGATTATTGGAAGTGCGCGGTGCGCCTATGTTCGTAGGTTATCTGAAAAAGCCGGAGTTATATGGCACCGACGCGGACGGTTGGTTTGACACCGGAGATCAGGCCTTTTTGCACCCCGATGGTTATATCCGAATTACGGGTCGGGCCAAGGATATTATTATCAGGGGTGGCGAGAATATCCCCGTAGTCGAGGTAGAGGACGTGCTGTACCGGCATCCTGCAATTGCGGAGGTAGCGGTGGTCGGGGTTCCTGACGACCGCCTGGGTGAACGGGGTTGTGCCTTTATCACCTTGCAGGCTGGCGGCAAATTGGCCCTGGACGAGATGATCCGCTATCTAGATGAAAAGGGAACGGCCAAACAGTATTGGCCGGAATTTTTGGAAATCATCAAGGAAATGCCCCGTACTCCCAGCGGTAAAGTTCAAAAGTTTAAGTTGCGAGAAATGGCCAAGTCCCTAGCCCGTAATCCTGCCTAAATCGGACCGGGGTAACCCGTCAACAGACCCAAAGACGCCGCGGCAGGACGGATAATGCGGACAGCCTATCTACAGCTGTTGGGCAGCGGTCCCGTAGCGCTACTCGTGCACACCCTCATCGGCACCGAATAGCCGCAGGTCATACCATTTGCACCAATATCAAATGTGACACTATCATTTAGCCACAACCGCAGCTACATGATAGTCTGCGATTATGTCTAGTATTTAGGAAGGCCCATTCAGTGGTGTAGCAGCCAAGAGACACAAACAACGTCAGTTGGCGCACCAAATGAGCGTACGTAGCGGGAGGGGCACAAATGATTGTATATCCGACTACACCGGTTCGAAACCAGTGCGTCAGTCTTGCCTTTCACAAGATCGCTTTTTCGCCTGAGGAATGTCAGGCACTCATTAATTCCGTGGACCAGTCAGCCTGGATGGAAGGCAAGGTAGGCGGTCATGGAAAGCTCGGGGAATTTTTGGAGGTTCCCGAAGCCCGCAGCTGCCGGGAACAGCAATTGCCCATCGACGCCAACGGCTATCCCATCAATCGAATTGTTCAGCAACTTTGCCAGGCAAATTCAGATGGCTGGAAATTCGAACTATCCGGTCTAGTGGGCGACGACATGCCATACATTATGCGTTATGACGCCGATGGTCGCGGGCACAACGATTGGCACGTGGATATTGGGCAGGCGGCAAATGCGTCACGGAAACTAGCCTTTACGGTGCAGCTATCGGACCCAGACAGCTATGACGGCGGCGATCTGAGCTTTCATAATATGCAGGTCGACGCGCAAGTGGTCCGCAAACTGGGCAACATGACGATATTTCCCACATATTGGCTGCATCGGGTTTCTCCTATAACTCGCGGCAGTCGCTTTGCCATAGTCGGCTGGGTGCATGGACCAAGCTTTCGTTAAGTGTGCAACATGCCGGCGGCAAAGATCCCAAAAAACCTGATTAATTTTACATAAAGCTATAATTGTTGATGAACATGAGATACTTGATAATTGTCATACCGCTGTTGTTTTCAGCTTGCGGCACGCCCACTCCGACACCCTTCATGACAGGCTTTTGTCTAGAAAATCCCTCTGTGGGAATCCCTACCGGTTGCGAGAGCATTCAACAGATCGACGCCGGCGATTTCTAGACGGGGTAGTCGAGGCTGGGCGATTGCATTGATATTAAATTTGAACGCCTCCATCTCGGATTAGTCCTTAACAAAAAGTCTGAAAAGCTGCTCCGAGGGGTCGATCCAAAGGGCACCGCCGAACCTACCAACCTATGCGTTTGGTCCCATGTAAGCCTCCGATCTAGAGCCGTTCCGGGCTAACCTTCTGAAAACTGGCCATGTCGGCCCTCGCCGGCAGCGAACCGGGCGGCGCCTGATTGGGCCTCCGCCGCTTTTGCGGCCTGGGATAGTTGTTTCTCGCGGCCGATCGCTTCCACCAGGACAAGCCCGGATTGTTCATACGCCGATTGTCGGTCCGAACGCAATGCGATCTGCGGAAAACCGGCAATCTGATGCGCTAGACCCTGCGCCATCGTCAGTGTTTCACCTAATGGCGCTTTGCGTGTTGCCAAACCCCATTGTATCGCTTCGTCTGCGCCCACGCCGCGGCCCGTGATCAGCATATCCAAAGCGCGTGACTGACCAATCAGACGGGGCAAGCGCACCGTTGAGCCGTCACTCATTGGCACGCCCCAGCGGCGGCAAAAGACACCAAACATAGCGCTGTCGTCTACTACGCGAATATCGCACCACAAGGCTATGCCCAACCCCCCCGCTACCGCATGTCCCTCTACGGCCGCGATCACCGGCTTAGACAAGGTGTGATGGGTCGGCCCCTCCGGATCGCCGGCCCAGGCCACGTAATCGGGACTGTCCGCCACCTCTTCCAAATCTGCTCCAGCGCAAAACGCGCCCCCCACGCCCGTCAAAACAGCCGCTAGTTGCTCCTTATCGTCGTCAAAATTCTGCAAGGCCTGCCCAAGGCCCCGAGCCGCTTCGTTATCCAGGGCATTGCGGACCTCGGGGCGATTTATCACGACCGTCGTGACAGTTTCCTTGGTGGTCACTAGAATTTTTCCGTTGGCATAGTCTTTCATCGGTTCAATCCCTTTTTTTCGTCGGAACCGGCAACGCCATAGCGAGCATAATGCCACCTATAGCCACGGCAAGATAAACCAGGAACCCGACAGCAATGCCCTCCATGGTCGCCCCTCGGTCGATCAACCACCCCAGTATAAAAGGGGATAGGGCCGACGCGCCCACGCTCGTAGAAATCACCATGGCGCGGATCGCGCCCAAGTGGAGGACCCCATAAAATTCTGGCCAGGCAGCGCCCACCAGGGTCTGACCGCTGCCACTGGTCAGACCCATGAACAGGGTCAATGCGATGGCGGAGAGCGGATGGTCAAAACACACAATAGTTAGACAAGTCAGGACCAGAGGGTAGAGGTAGTAAGGCAGCAAATGCCGCGCCCCGAACCGGTCTATTAGCGGGCCAAATGCGAGGTTCGATCCGATGGCCCCCACCGTGTAGGCAACGAAGGCCGAAGCCATCCAGGCCATGGTCCATCCCTTGGCTGCAGCCAAATGAGCCTGGTGAAAAAACAACCCGGTAGTTATGAAAGACGGCGCGGTGATTGCGATACAAATCAAATAAAACCTCGGGTCCCGCAATACCTCGGCCCGACTCCATTGCCTCCTGCGATGCTGCGAGACCGTGGCGCCCGCCTCGCCCTCTGTCTGGACCAAAAAATTTCGGTGCCGTGCGCTATGGCCCTTTAGCAGCC
>CAXGCE010000351.1:0-3319 GCA_964007795.1 uncultured Alphaproteobacteria bacterium
ACGTCAGTAAGGTGGCCGGCGATGGCTGCGGCTGCGGCCATAGCGGGGCTGACCAGGTGGGTGCGACCACCAAATCCTTGCCGACCCTCGAAGTTTCTGTTTGAAGTGGAGGCGCAACGTTCGCCTGGCTCCAGCTGGTCTGCGTTCATGGCCAGACACATAGAACAGCCAGCATCCCGCCAATCGAACCCGGCCTCGATCAGGATTTTGTCCAAACCCTCTTCCTCGGCTTGTTCCTTGACTAGACCTGAGCCCGGCACCACCAGGGCATGGACGCCATCCGCCACCTTGTGGCCCTTGGCCACGGCAGCTGCAGCGCGGATGTCCTCGATCCGGCCATTAGTGCAGGATCCGATAAAGGCCTTATCAATGGCAATGTCCTGCATTGCTGTACCGGCTGGTAGACCCATGTATTCCAGAGAACGCTCCCAAGCGGTGCGTTGATCGTTATCGCGGGCCTGATCCAGTGTTGGTACATTGCCGGTAATGTCGGCCACGTTTTCCGGGCTGGTGCCCCAGGTGACCTGCGGGATTAATTGCGAAACATCCAGGGATACATCAATGTCGAAATCAGCATCGACGTCGGTATGGAACGTTCTCCAATAATTTACTGCTGCTTCATACTGGCCGGTTTTTGGGCCCATGGCGCGGCCCTTTAAATATTCGAAAGTGGTTTCGTCGGCGGCAATTAGTCCGGCTCGTGCGCCACCCTCTATCGACATGTTGCAGACGGTCATGCGCCCTTCCATCGACAGGGCGCGCAACGCCTCTCCAGTGTATTCTACCACACAGCCCGTACCGCCAGCGGTGCCAATTTTTCTGATGATTGCTAGGATCAGATCTTTACTTGTACAGCCCACTGGAAGGTTGCCATCGACGTCGATGCGCATGTTTTTGGAACGTTGCTGGATCAAAGTTTGTGTGGCGAGTACATGCTCTACTTCTGAGGTGCCGATGCCGAAGGCCAAGGCGCCAAAGGCACCGTGGGTAGCGGTGTGGCTGTCACCACAGACGATCACCATGCCGGGCTGGGTAAAGCCCTGTTCCGGACCGATAATATGCACGATACCCTGGCGGGGATCGTTTACCGGGAAATAGGGCACATTGAATTCAGCGATATTCGCTTCCAAGGTTTCCACCTGTAGCTTGCTTTCGGGCTCATGGATACCTTGGTCACGGTCCTTGGTCGGGACATTGTGGTCAGCCACGGCCAAGGTAGCGTCCAAGCGATGGACCTTGCGGCCAGCGGACCGCAGGCCTTCAAAAGCCTGTGGTGAGGTGACTTCGTGCACAAGGTGGCGGTCCACATAGAGCACGCAAGCGCCATCGTCTTGCTGGTCCACCAAATGCGCGTCCCAAATTTTGTCGTAAAGTGTTTTGCCAGCCATGACTCAGAAGCCCCCTTGCTTATTAGGTTCTGACAAGGAACGAGCCGCCGTCCTAGCCCGTTCGGATTTTCCGATAATAGGGCGCGCGAGCGACTATGCCGTCGCGCCCCGTTTATAAGATCTATTCACCACCCGTCTTTGAATCGGCCTTGCCACCCCTACGATGTTCTTGTTTTTCCGCGATGCGGGCCCGTTTTCCTCTCAAGCCGCGCAGGTAATACAGTTTGGCCCGACGCACCCGGCCCCGGCGCAATACCTCGATGCTGTCGATGCGGGGCGAATGTAAAGGAAAGACGCGCTCTACGCCTTCGCCGTAGGAGATTTTTCGCACCGTGAACGAGGAATTTATACCGGCCCGCTTGATGGCAATGCAAACACCTTCAAAGGCCTGAACTCGTTCTCGGGTTCCTTCAACGACCTTCACATTAACGCGCACTGTATCGCCAGGGGCAAACTCTGGCGCATCATACTCCGCCTTGCGGGCTTGCAATTGGCTATCTTCAAATTTCTGCAATAAATTCATTGCCCTAACCTCGCGATTTAACGGCTCGTCGATACCGGTCCCACAGGTCCGGCCGTCGTGCCTTCGTTAATACCTCGGCCTGGGCCAACCGCCAGGCCTTAATTTTTTCGTGGTGACCAGAAATCAATACTTCCGGCACCTCTTTCCCTTCCCAGTTTTGAGGCCGGGTATATTGGGGATACTCCAATAAACCGTGCGAAAAACTCTCTTCCTTTAGTGCCGCCGCATCGCCAATCACATCGGGCAACAGTCGCACTACTGCATCCAACAAAACTAGCGCTGCCGTCTCGCCCCCGGAGAGGACATAGTCGCCGACACTCACTTCCTCAATCTTCCGGCTTTCCAGAACCCGCTGGTCGACCCCTTCAAATCGCCCGCAGATTAAGACAATGCCGTCCTGTTCCGCCAGTTCCCGCGCCAGCGTTTGATCTAGACGCCGTCCCCGCGGGCTCAAATAAAAAACTCGGTCCGTGCAGCGCCGATTTTTGCCGCTCCGGACATGATCCACGGCGTTTGCCAAAATATCTGGCCGCATGACCATGCCAGGACCGCCGCCAAATGGGGCATCGTCGACGGAGCGATGTTTATCGCGTGCAAAGTCACGAATGTCCACAGTTTCCAAATGCCAGATACCGTTTTTTTGGGCATTTCCCGCCAGGCTTTGACCCAGAGGACCGGGCAGCATGTCTGGAAACAAGGTCAAGACTGTCGCGGTCCAGGTTTTCTTCTTTTGCGATGTCTCCCTACTCATTGTCGTTTTCATCGGCCGGGTTGGCAATCACTAAGTGACTGTTGTCAAGATCAACCTCGAGCACCATTTCTCGGTCGAACCGAAGTATGATAGTTTCGTTCGACCCGTTCGGTTGAATTTCCAACAGGTCACCGGCACCGAAATTGTATATAGCCCTGACGTGACCAAAGGATTCGCCATCCGGCAATTTTGTGGACAAACCGATTAGATCCGCGTGATAATATTCCTCATTCTCGTCACACAATTTCGGCAACTCGCCTCGGTCTACGAAAAGTTGCGTGCCTTTTAACGCCTCAGCATCATTGCGGTTGGTGATACCTGGCAGCGCCACCAGCAGTCCACCTTTCGTGGGACCGCTAAGGGACAGCACCACGGTTCGGCCCAATTGATCGTGCAAGGCTCCGTAGGCCACGATATCTTCTGGCACTTCAGTAAAGCTGCGCACCTTGACTAGGCCCTTAATGCCGTGGGCTGCAACAATCTCGCCCATCAAAAGGTGTTCGTCAGCCATCTCTTCGCACCAAAGCAAAAAGTCCCGGCGGAATCACTCCTCCGAGGCTTCCTCCGTGGCCTCTTCGCTAGCTCCCTCGGCGGGCGCCTTGGCTTCGGCCTTCGCGTCTTCCTCCGGGGCCTCTTCGCTAGCTCCCTCGGCGGGTG
>CAXGCE010000352.1:0-3313 GCA_964007795.1 uncultured Alphaproteobacteria bacterium
GGCTAGGCCGCCATACCCCCGCGCAGTAGCCGGCCCGGCAATTTGCCGTTTGCAGATGCCGCATCCTCTCCAAGATCACGGATCACTACGCCATTGACTAATACATTTGTAATGCCGCTGGCTTGGCTGATTAGCCGATCAGCGCCGGCGGGGAAATCATAAACCCGTTGCAACGGTCCGTCGCCAACTGTGGCCGGATCTAGTACCACTACATCGGCTGGTTTGCCGATGGCTAGGCGGCCCCGGTCGGCAATCCCCATGACCTCTGCCGTGCGCATGGTTAACATACGGATGGCCTCTTCCAGGCTGAATACCTCTTTCTCACGCACCCAACGTCTTAGAAAATAGGTCGGCTGGCAGGCATCACATAGTTGAGAAGCATGCGCGCCGGCATCTGATAGACCCAGAACCGTGACATCGCTTCTTAAGAGTGGCTCCACCTCATCCTCATTTTGATTGGCTACGGGCATGCGGAAGCGCGCCTCAAGAGTGGAAGCCATGGCAAGATCCAACGCTAGATCAATGGGATCTACCCCTCGCTCCTCTGCAACATCAAACAGTCGCCGCTCGCCCAGTTCCGGCTCAGGGTCGTATTGCGAGATAACCGTCATGGCGAATGAGTTCTGGAAGGAGGTTCGGATTGTCTTCATCCGTTCCTTGAAGGCATTTCTGAATTCTGGGTCCTTGTAGATGCGGCATTTACCATCGAAATCAGCCGCAGATACAGGCCTGAACAATGATATAGCCTCGAAAGGAAAGGGCTCCTTGAATTGGTATTCGAAATTTAGTGGCCGTGGCGTCACCTGCGGGCTAATTTTCAACCCGTTCGCGGCCAATACTTGGGAGGCGGCGAGCTGATCCTCATGCCCACCCTTGCCTAGGGACAGACCAGCTAAAAGAGCGGTCCAGGTAATGGGGCGGCGGGTACGCGTGGCGATCTGTTCAAATTCATCAAGGAACAGTTCCCGGCCTACTGTAGCCTGGACAATTCCTTTATCCAAATTACCAAGAACATTGCATAATGAATTGATTTCATGAAGACTTGCTACGCGGCTAGGAACGGGGCGTCCTTCAAAGCCTACATGGGTCGAGGCCTTGGATGTCGCAAAGCCTAGGGCGCCAGCATTTATACCATCCGCTAGAAGCCCACACATTTGGGTTATTTCGTCATCGGTGGCTTCCCTCTCCGTAGCTTCCTCTCCCATGATATAGGTACGCAGGGGAGTATGCCCCATGAGGACACCGACGTTTATTGCTGGTTCTAAATTGTCGATGGCGTCCAGATATTCAGGAAAGCTCTCGAACGGCCAATCCTCCCCCAGGCCGGATCTGAGGGCGCCGATGTCCATGCCTTCCACCTTTTCCAGGGTTCGCATTATCATCTCTCGATGATCCGTCCTGGTCGGCGCCACGCCAAAGCCGCAATTACCGACAACAGCGGTGGTTACTCCATGCCACGGCGAAATAGTTAAATTGCGGTCCCAAAAAATCTGCGCATCGTAGTGGGTATGGATATCGACGAAACCTGGACAAACGACCTGTCCATCAGCATCGATTTCCCGGCTCGCCGTATCCGGCGCATCGCCCATGGCAATGATCTTACCATCCTTGATGCCCAGATCCCCATTGAAGGCGTCCGCTCCGGTCCCGTCGATTATTTTGCCATTACAGATTTTCAGATCATACATAACGCCCCTCCGGACTTCTCAGTTTGCTTTTAGACGGCCGTTATCGAATACAATTCAGCGACGTTGTCGTGGAGGACCCAATCTTTCTCTTCTTTCGTCAAATGCGTCGTATGCTCCGCTAACAACTCCTGACTGCGGGGCCAGGTTGCGTCGGAATGAGGGAAGTCATTGGCCCACATCAAACGGCGCACATTGCATTCATCCTTGAACTTAAAGGCGATCCAATCATCCTGGAATGTCATATAGACATTGTCCCGGAAATAATCGCTGGGTAGCCGCTCCAGCTCTTCGCATTTCATCCAGTAACGATGGTAGTTGTAGGCATGATCCATGCGGTACATGTAATGAGGCGCCCAGCCGGCATCCGCTTCGACACAGACCAATCTCAACTTCGGGTGGCGTTGAAACACTCCGCCAAAGATGAACATACCAATAATATCCTGGCAGCCCCGGATTATGGTGCAAAAGCCATTAATACGCGGGCCGCGCATGGCGCCGATCTTGTCCGTATTGGACGTCAAAATATGGAAAGACAGAGGCAAGCCTAAATCCACCGCAGCTTCGTAGAATGGGTCGTAATCCAAATGGTCATAGTCTTCATGCTGCGGGTTTCCTGGCATCATGACGCCGCGGAAACCCATTTCCTTGGCGTGGCGCAATTCCTCGATTCCCTCATCAACCGAGGCCAAGGTTACTTGCGCCATACCATACAGACGATCTGGTGCTTCCGAACAATAGCCCTGGAGCCAGCGGTTATAGGCGCTCATGCACGCGCGCTTGTAGTCAAAGTCGGGATGGTTACACAAAACCATACCGACTGAGGGATAAAGGATCTCGGCGCCAACGCCATCAATGTCTTGGTCGGCTAGACGATACTTGGGATCCCATCCACTGCGATGCAGTTCATCAAAAACGCCACCGCTCCAGCGCATCGATTTTGGATCCTTCCCAGCTGCAGCCACAAGGCCGATAGGTATAGTCTTTTCCATACCTTCGATAACATAAACATCGCCATACCGTTCATCATTGGTGATATATGGCGCCCGGTCCCGATAGCTGGGTTCTATATGATCAATATAGCAATTAGGTGGTTCGGTAATATGCGAGTCGGCTGAAATTGGAATTTTTGTCACAGCTGAATGTCGTCCTCTGTAATTTACTATACTTGTTGAGCAGCGTGATATTATAGATTGCCATCCTGCCTATTGCAGTACGAAACCTGTGTAGTCATTTACCGCGGCCTCGTCGCATTTTTCCTTGTAAGTTGGCGCCCCGCCGGCGTACAGCAGGGAAGTACGCTGATCCTTGCCAACGATGTTGCTATTGATGCCGGTAAACCAGGAATCTACCTTTGTAAAAAGTAATTTGGAGGCTGCGTCATGGACATGCTCCGTCCACTCATCTTCGGCATCCAAAGTGGGAACAATTCGTGTGAAGTTGTGCTCCCTGATATAAGAGAACAGCTTTGCCACCCATTCCACATTCTGCTCAATGCACCGTGGAATATTGCAGAACGAAGCTGCATTATGCGGCCCGACGAGGGTTAACATATTGGGAAACCCCTCAATTTGTAGACCCAGATAGGTTCGGGGGCCATTTTTCCACTTATCCTTGAGGCGTAACCC
>CAXGCE010000353.1:0-3313 GCA_964007795.1 uncultured Alphaproteobacteria bacterium
CGACAGACCTGCATTTCAACCAACAAGGACTGGCTTTCGTGCATGACCATGCCCATTGCCTGACCCACCGGCTGCAAACGCCAATCCTTGGGTAAGCCGCGTTCATACATAGCGTGCCCGCCCTCATGCAAGACCGGAAACAGACTGCGCAGAGGATCAGCCTCGTCATAACGGGTCGTCATCCGCACGTCATCCGCGACGCCACCAGTAAAGGGGTGCAGGGAGACATCCAGCCGCCCATGTCCAAAATCAAAGCCTAGTGCATCCAGCAGCTGCCGAGATAACTGTTCCTGTTTTGCAACTGATATATGGTCCGTCGCTGGCAGCGGTTCGGTCTGAATTTCCAGTATTTGGTCGAGCAGATCAGGAAGGAAATCCACAAGTATATCAAAATATCGGTCGACGTCAGCAGACCGGAGGCCCGGTTCATATTGCGACAACAGGGCGTCATAGGGCGCACAGCCGAAGGCCTCTCCCTTGGCGATCGCGGCCTGCCGGGTCAAGTCCACCACCTCATCCAAAAAAGGTTGCAGAGCAGCAAAATTATCGGTTTCCCGCGCCGAGCGCCAAATCATTTCACAGGCGGAACCAGCCTTGCTCATGGCGGCAACCAGGTCCCCGGGCAACGCGGTAGCATGGCGCCACATTAAACGCATTTCCCTTAGATTGGCGCTATCCCAGAGGCTCAGTTTCTGCGTTTCCGCCTGTTCCAGCAGCTCCGCCATCTCGGGGGCGCACAACAATTCGTGGTTCAACAATGCCAACGTCGCCACTTGTTCGGCCCGCGCCCCAGCGCCACCGCTGGGCATCATAGCAGCAGCATCCCAATTCAATACCGCAGCTGCACCGTTCAGATTGCCGAGCCGGACAAATCGCGTGCACAGCTTTTCATAGGCAAAATTCAATACTATTCCTCCCGTCTATGGGCCAAAGAAAAGTTGGTGGCGACCGCGGCCGCGAAAGAGGACCAGACAATGGCATATTGCGGATGTTCGTTGCAGAACTTGGACTCGACTAGGCCGCAAATCGGAAGGCCTTTAGGATTTAGCTGGTCATCCACCAGAATCACCGCCCTAATAGAACAAGCGACCAAGTCTTCCAAATTGAGCATACTGATGAGGAACAACGTTACAGAAAAACAGCTTCAAGGTGCCGGCGAATGCCGGATTTAGACCTTTGTGTTGTTTATGCATCTTACCGATGGGCATCTGATTCAACTTCCGATCAGACGTTCTCCCAGCATTAGAGCAAACAGGGCAAACAGGTAAAATATAGAATAGCCAAACAGCCGCCGGGCTGGGCGGTCATTGACATCGCCCGCCCGCCAAACTTGAAGAGCGAAGCCCAAAAATATCAAACCAAACGCCCCTGCTCCGACCCCATAGGCTATGCCGCAGGTGCCCAGGGCCACCGGGCTCAAAGTCACCGGGATCAGGATGAGCGTGTAGATCAGGATCTGCAGCCGGGTCACCGCCTTGCCCGCGACCACGGGTAGCATAGGCACGCCCACGTTGCGGTAATCATCAGCCCGGTACAGAGCCAAGGCCCAAAAATGCGGCGGTGTCCAAAAAAAGATAATAGCGAACAGAGCAATAGCCTCTAGGGACACCTCACCGCTGACCGAGGCCCAACCGATCATGGGTGGAAAGGCGCCCGCCGCCCCGCCTATCACGATGTTCTGGGGTGTACGCCGCTTCAACCACATGGTGTAGATGAAAACATAAAACGCAATGGTCAGGGCCAAAAGACCCGCCGACAACAAATTGACGAAGGCGCCCATAGCCAGAACGGAGCCGAAGGACAGCACCGTGCCGAAGATCAGGGCGGAGCGGGGCTTGACGTCGCCGCGCGGTATCGGTCGGTCGCAGGTGCGCAGCATCTGGCCATCTATGTCGGCATCATACCACATGTTAATTGCGCCCGATGCACCAGCACCCACGGCAATGCAGCCGAGCGCAATGATTGCGACGACCGGATGCAAACCGCCTGGCGCCAGCATCAAACCCACTAGGGCCGTGAAGAGAACCAAGCTCATCACCCGTGGCTTCAAAAGGGCCAGATAGTCAGTCACCCGGCCGCCTCTAACCTGTCCTGCACGGACCTGTTTGTTTTGACCTATGGCAGTGTTGCCGATATTCATTAATCAATTTCCTTATTAATATTCCAGCTCCGACAATTTGATGTGGGACAATTCCTCAAACTGGTCGAGCGGCGCCTGCAGCCTCATTGCCAGGGATAGGCCAGGTCGCCATTTCAAAGCTCGACTTCATTTCGAAATTTCTACGCCAGAGAATGTTCCCCTCAAACCTTATCAACTATGTAGCCCAACGATTCAGCTCAGAACAAGGCTGCGACCTGACTAATCTGGCAACCCGACGGGAGAATAAGCAGCCAAACTTGCCATTAATCAAGGACCTAATTAGTAGAAAACTTTACCGCCGTGATCAAATTCTTCGAAATAGACATCTATTTTCCAACGCCGAGGCCGTTCCGCACAATTAATTTTCGCATGAAACTTTACTGTAAAAATCCACGTTAAAATCAAAGTTTTTATTGGGTGCATTAACCTCCATTGGTAACTAATGTTGGAACGGCATCCATGAGGAGCAAAGACAGTAATGAGCGAAAGAAAACTGGAGGTCGATCCGGCTTTATTGTTCGAACGGGCAGGATTGGATCAGGGTCACGTGCAGACTATCGTGGGCGACGCCCTGCGTGGTTGTGACGATGGTGAATTGTTCCTAGAATTTTGCCAGAGCGAAAGCCTAGTCATGGATGACGGCCGTATCAAATCTGCTAATTTCGATACAAATCAAGGCTTCGGCCTGCGGGCGGTAGCAGCCTTCCAGTACCGACTCCAGGGCCGGGTCGCCGGCCTGGCGGCCGATGATCGCGGCGACTTCGGCATCCAGTTCGTCGCTCGGGCCCTGATGGCGGCGGCCTTCGAGATGAAGGCCGGCGGGCTCGAGCGCCCCGACCAGTTCGAGGCCTTTGGACTCGATGTACCAGTCGGCTAGGCGCTGGCGCACGGCGGCGTTTTGGAGCGCTGGCTCGCCGTCGATCTCGACCCGTCTGGAAAGGTCGAGCACGTGCGCAACGTCGGGCGGGAGTGCCGCCGAGGCGGCGCCGAGACGCTCGTTCATGAGCGTTGTGAGTGCCACTGACCACCCCTCGCCGATCTCGCCGAGGCGCTGGTTGTCGGGGATACGGACGTTGGTGAAGAAGACCTCGTTGAAGTTCGAGGTCCCGGCGATCTGCTTGATCGGGCGCGGCTCGACGCCGGCCGAGTGCATGTCGAGAAAGAAGTAGGTCA
>CAXGCE010000354.1:0-3309 GCA_964007795.1 uncultured Alphaproteobacteria bacterium
TCCTCGGACCAAGAATCTTGCGAACTGAAACGGCCGCGGCAGCTGCCTTGAGTATTTGGCAGGCCTTGGCAGGCGATAACCGGGCCTGATATGCACACTTGCATCAAACGCGCGCATGGATTAACTCGACAATAACAAACAATTTGAGAACCCGTCGGGTGGGGCCGCGACGGCAAGCCGAGGTTAATTTGTATGCCCGATAATTCCACCGGTGCGCAGCCACCCCTGGAAGATTTTTCTGAACTAGTTGCCTACGTTGCTTCGGGGGAAAAACCCCGAGACCGTTGGCGTATAGGTACCGAGCATGAAAAGTTCGCCTACCGGCGAGGCGACCTGGGCCGACTGACCTATGACGGCCCGCAAGGCATCAAAGCTATATTGGAAGGTTTGCAACGCTTTGGCTGGCAACCGGTCTACGAAGCGGGCAATATCATCGCTTTGTCTATGGACGGTGCCTCTATCTCGCTGGAACCGGGTGGGCAATTTGAACTTTCGGGGGCTCCTCTGGACAATTTGCACCAAACCTGCGCCGAGGTGCATACCCATCTAGCCCAAGTCAAGGCCGTGGCGGAGCAAATGGATGTGGGTTTCCTGGGCCTGGGGTTTGATCCTAAGTGGCAACGAGATAAAATCCCCATCATGCCCAAGGGCCGTTACAGGCTAATGCTGGCCTATATGCCAACTCGGGGTGATCTTGGACCTGACATGATGCTGCGGTCATGCACGGTGCAGGTAAATCTGGATTACGAATCTGAAGCAGACATGGTGCAAAAATTCCGCATCGGTCTAGCGTTGCAGCCTCTTGTGACGGCGCTTTTCGCCAATTCACCCTTTACCGAGGGTGAGCCCAATAGTTTCCTATCCTACCGCAGTCAAATCTGGACCGATACAGACCCAGACCGAACCGGCATGTTGCCCTTCGTTTTTGACGGAGACATGGGTTATGAAGCCTATACAAATTATGCGCTTGATGTACCGATGTATTTCGTCTACCGCGACGGAAAGTACTTGGATGCCCTGGGGCAATCGTTCCGGGATTTTATGGCCGGCAAGCTGCCCGCACTACCCGGCGAGAAACCAACCCTAAAAGACTGGGAAGATCATCTTACAACGTTGTTTCCGGAAGTTCGCATGAAGAAGTTTTTGGAAATGAGAGGCGCTGACGGTGGGCCCTGGGCCAGCCTTTGCGCCTTGCCGGCATGGTGGGTCGGGCTGCTCTATAACCAAGCTGCCCAGGAAGCGGCCTGGGAACTGGTGAAGGATTTTTCGGTTGCGGGCATGGCTCAGATGAGGGCGGATGTGCCCCGCCTGGGTCTGTCAACCCCTCTGGAGCGCGGCGGCACCATGTTGGATCTAGCCGGCAGGGGTCTAGAAATCGCCATGGAAGGTTTGCGCGCCCGGGCCCGGCCTGGTGCTATCAACACGGACGAGACTGAATATCTAGGCACTCTGCAAGATACGATCGCCTCTGGCCGTACTCCGGCAGAAGCCTTACTGGAACGCTACTACAACGACTGGGACCAGTCGGTAGATCAAATTTATACCGAACTCGCCTACTGATCCTATGCAAAACCCAACTCTTTCCCCGGAATTTGCGGAAACAATTATAGTGCCTTCAACCAAAGGCATGAAGGTTAGCGCTTATCGCGTCCTGGCCGCTCCTGAAGGGGCGCCAGGGTTGATATTCGCGCACGCAAACGGCTTCAACGCCGGTTGTTACCGGCCTTTTCTAGAGAGGTTGAGCAGCCATTTTCAGGTTTTTGCCTATGATGCCCGAGGCCACGGCGGATCCCTGTCACCCGACGATGACATCGAAAACGACTATGCGATGATTCGATTCGCAGAAGACCTGAGCGCGGTTGTGAAAATGGTGAGGGAATTAATCGGCAACGCCATGCTACTTCATTTCGCCTCCCACTCCGTTGGCGGCCTGGCTGCAATTTTGTTGGAGGCGGAGCTGGAGTGCACGCCATTTAATAGCCTAACGCTGTTCGAACCACCAATTTATCCTCCTAACGGCCACCCTGAAAGGGCCGCCGCCTTGGCCCACGCCCCAAACTTCATCCGTTGGGCGGGACGGCGCAGGAACCATTTTTCTAGCCGAGAAGCGTTGCTGGCAGAGGTACGCAAAATCAACACGTATCAGCGTTTCGCGCCAGAAATGATGGAAGCTTACTTGAATTCTGCGGTGGAGCCAGCTCCAACGGGCGGTCTCCGACTGCGTTGCCCAGGCAAGATCGAATCCGCTATTTATGGCAATTGCCCTGATAGTGGCATTTTTGAACTCATGGATAAGATCACTACCCGTGCCCGCATCTATTCCACAGACCAGTCGGTTTTGGTGAACTTGCATTCCTGGGCCCCAAACACCATGGTCTCCATCGCGGAAAACATGGTTAACGGCGAGGCGCGCACTATGCCCGGTTGCCTGCATCTCATGGTTCAGGAAAACCCCGGCGCCTGCGCCGCCGCAATTCTCGATCACACCCTAAATTTGGGACCAAGTCTTTAATCTTTCAGAAAGTCAGAAAACAAGACTTAGTCCTATAATTAGGAATTACGCTGCTGGGCGGTTGCGTCGCGGGATGATGACTGACCAGGGATCCGGTGTGGGCGGGAAGGGCACTTCGATCACCGTAGGGACCGGCTGCTTGAAGGCCTCAGGTAGGGTTTTCGCCATTTCCTCCGGCGTTTCTACGCGGTAGGCAGCACAGCCGAAACTCTCCGCCAGAGCGACGAAATCCGGGTTGGTCAGGTCGGAGGCGATGGTTCGGTTGTCATAGAGTTCCTGTTGCATCCGTCGCACATTGCCATAGGCACCGTCGGCGAAAACAATTGCCACCACTGGGATGTTGTATTTTACGGCGGTAGCCAGTTCCTGGACGTTATACATAAACCCACCGTCACCGTTGATGGACAGCACCTGTTTGTCGGGATGGGCTACCTTGGCGCCGATAGCCGTGGCGAACCCCGCGCCCAAGGTACCCTGATAGGCCGAGGTCAAAAAAGTACGCGGGTGATAAATGGGCATGGCAACGCGGGAGACATAACCAACCTGGGTCAGCTCATCCACAAAGATGCCGTCGTCATCGAGCGCATTGCGCAGGACCTTAATCCACGCCATCTGGGGCGCCAGTTTTTTCTCCAGATAGGCATGAACCTCGTTATTCAGCGCTGTCATTTCGTCTTTCCGGGACTGTCGCTTTGGCGCTAGGCCACCTAGCGCGGCCTCCAAAACCGGCACTACGTCCCGTGCATCGCTAGCGATCTCTACATCCGCTCCACCGATGCGCTGAATTTCGACCGGAT
>CAXGCE010000355.1:0-3291 GCA_964007795.1 uncultured Alphaproteobacteria bacterium
GGCCACCTCGTCCCATGCCCATAAGGTAAATTTCTGCAAATTCACAAACGAAACTCGCAACAGTATTGAAGATGCCTCCCAAAACTCCTCTCAGACCTATATCGCGGCTGTCAATGGACCATGCGCCGGCGGCGGTTACGAGTTGGCCCTAGCCTGTGACCAGATCGTCATGATTGATGACGGATCCACAACAGTGTCCCTTCCGGAGATCCCTTTGCTGGCAGTATTGCCCGGCACAGGCGGATTGACGCGCCTATCAGATAAACGCAAGGTCCGCCGGGACCGGGCCGATTTCTTTTGTACCCTTGAAGAAGGCATGCGCGGTCAACGGGCCGTAGATTGGCGATTGATCGACTATTTGGCACCTCGTTCAAAGTATGATGAGGCCGTAGCCGACCGAGCCGCAGAAGCGGTGGCTATGACAGACCGGCCCGCGGATGTTCAGGGCATCAGTCTGAACCCCATCGAACGCACCATTGCTGGCGATAGTATTAACTATACCAACATAACGATAGAGATAGACCGGGGTACCCGGACCGCGAACCTCAATATCCTAGCACCGACCACGGCTCCACCAGCTGACGCTGATGGCATACATGCCCTGGGCGACCAGTTTTGGTCTCTGCGCATGGCCCGCGAACTGGATGATGCAATCCTGCATTTGCGTACCAACGAGAACGAGATCGGCACTTGGTTGTTCCAAACCAGTGGCGATGCCGCCCTGGTTGCCGCTCACGATGCGACCTTAGCAGCTAATCAGGGTCATTGGCTGGTGCGGGAAATTACTTTGTTTCTGAAAAGGGTCTTCAAGCGCATCGACGTAACCTCTCGCAGTATATTCGCCATTATCGAGCCGGCCTCTTGTTTCACGGGCACCCTGTTGGAACTGGCTCTGGCCGCAGACCGTAGCTATATGTTGGATGGCCAATTCGAAGGCGATAACCGACCGGTAGCCATGATCAGCCTAACTGCTATGAATTTCGGGCCTTATGAAATGGTCAACGGCCTGACGCGCCTGCAGTCCAGGTATCTGAACGATCCCGCTACCGTTGAGGCGTTGCGCAAACGCCAGGGCGAGGCCATGGATGCTCTGACCGCAGAGGAAGCCGGTTTGATCACGTTTGCCCCTGACGATATCGATTGGGAAGATGAAGTACGCATCGCCGTGGAGGAACGGGCTGCCTTTTCGCCCGACGCCCTGACCGGCATGGAAGCCAACCTGCGCTTCGGCGGTCAGGAAACCATGGAAAGTAAGATTTTCTCGCGCCTATCTGCTTGGCAGAACTGGATCTTCCAGCGCCCCAATGCGGTTGGCGAATCCGGGGCCCTACCCTTATATGGTAGCGGCCAACGTAGCGAATTCGACAAAAGGAGGGTCTAAGCATGGCCATCGATTATCAGGAACGCATCCCCAACAATGTGGATCTGTCCGAAGACCGCCGCCTGCAACGGGCCTTGGAGGCCTGGCAGCCGAACTATCTGAAATGGTGGAATGAGATGGGACCGACGGAATTCCTGTCAAAAGAGGTCTATCTGAGAACGGCTATTGGTGTCGATTCCAAAGGCTGGGCCAATTTTGGCTACGTTAAGATGCCCGACTACCGCTGGGGTATATTCTTAGCGGAACCAGAAGCCGACCGCAAAGTCAATTTTGGAGAACACAAGGGTGAAGCGGCCTGGCAAGACGTTCCTGGAGAATATCGAGGAAATTTACGCCGACTAATTGTCACCCAAGGGGATACAGAACCGGCATCTGTGGAGCAACAGCGTCAACTTGGCCTGACAGCGCCGTCGCATTATGATCTACGTAATCTGTTCCAGATAAATGTGGAGGAAGGCCGCCATCTATGGGCGATGGTCTACCTACTCCACGGTTATTTCGGCCGCGACGGTCGCGAAGAGGCAGAAGAGATGCTGCAACGCCATTCTGGCGATGTGGACAAACCCCGCATATTAGGCGCCTTTAATGAAAAGACACCTGATTGGCTGTCCTTTTTCATGTTTACCTATTTCACCGATCGGGACGGCAAGTTTCAACTGGCTTCGCTGGCGGAAAGTGGCTTTGATCCACTATCGCGGACTTGCCGCTTCATGCTGACGGAGGAGGCTCACCACATGTTCGTAGGCGAGACCGGTGTCGGGCGCGTGATCCAACGGGCTTGCGAATTGATGAAGGAGCACGGCGAGGACAAGGTACGAGAAAATGCCGGCATTGATTTACCAACCATTCAAAAATACCTGAATTTCCATTTCTCCGTGTCGCTGGACTTATTCGGATCTGAACGTTCAACCAACGCGGCCAATTTTTACTCTATGGGTTTAAAGGGCCGTTTTGAAGAATCGAAAATCGACGATGATCACAAGCTCCGCAATGATGTTTATCCCATCCTAGAATTGGAGGGCAACACCTTCGTCGCCAAGGACGACAACGCGTTGACGGTTATCAACGAACGCCTACGCGACGACTATGTCACCGACTGCGACCGAGGCGTACGGCGCTGGAACCAGATCATCAAGCGCCAGGGTATCGATTTTGAACTCAAACTACCACACCGAGCCTTCAACCGCGCAATAGGCAGCTTCAACCTAGAAAACCTAGCCGGCAAGCGAGTAAGTCCGGAAGGCAAAGTGATTGCCCAAGCTGAATGGGCTCAAAACCATAGCCATTGGCTCCCCACGGATGAAGATCGCGCCTTTGTCATTGACCAGATGCATGCCGTCACGGAGCCTGGCAAATTCGCCAACTGGATCGCTCCACCCTCTCGAGGAGTTAACAATCAGCACATTGACTTTGAGTATGTGCGACTGAACTAGATGCAGGTGGTATTAGGTTTTGACGCAGTTTAACTGCAGACAGAATAAGTGATTTGGGGCCATTGCATAGCTGGAAACACCAGACAGCTGTTCCCTAAAATTTTAATGCGGTGGCGAAATTGGCGTTTGCTCCGATCGACAATTCTTTCGACACCGGCGATATCGCGTTACCACTTCCGAGTCGTCAACCATGTCCTTGGGCAGACACCCCAATCGTTGGCAGGCTACGATTGCGTTGGTGTAAAATTATGATTTAGCAGCTGGGCAAATGACCTAATCAGAACGCTAACCGATTTATTTAGGGTGGTTACTTAAGACATGCCAAAAATCGGCCTACTCATGGCAATATTCATATTGGTGGGTGTCCTTCTGGCCGCTCATTCGTTCTATAATGAGTATTCAGATCTACCGTTACGAACCCGCGGGGTCAAAACTGTAATCTATGGTCTCGGTCCTTGGTTGTGCGCCTTTGCCTTC
>CAXGCE010000356.1:0-3287 GCA_964007795.1 uncultured Alphaproteobacteria bacterium
CGACCCGGGCCTGGGATTGATAGAGAGAATGGTAGGCCGATAAACCCTCAACCCGCTCCTTCATATCCTGATCCAAAGCATCGTAGGCCGCGCGCATGTCTGCTACGGCTGTTTCGCCGCCCGACGACGGCACAATGATCGCCGCGAGCACGGACGCCTTAGCCGCCAAAGGCATGTAGGAGCTGTCGCTGTGCCAGCCTTCATTGCCGCGCAGTGTCTTGTACCGGTGTTCAACAGGCTGCAGGATCGATCCGTCGGGCTTCTGGTTGGAGATACTTACAGCCTTCATTTCGGTATTGCCGCGCAAAATTTCGATTTCGCCAAATAGGTTAGCGAAGGCGATTTGCGCTTCCTCGGTTAGATGCTGATTCGGAAAAATAAGGGCCGCGTATTCATGAAACGCATCTTCCACTATTGACCAGATCGTCTCGTCCAAATCGGCTAGATCAATATCCGTGATCGTCGCGCCAAGACTGGCATCAAGAGGCGTGATTGTCGGTTGCATGGCTGTTCCTCATGTGCAATTACCATATTACGGCCAGCCGACAGCCTTTAAGGCAAGGGGGCCGGTAACCCGGAATTTGGTTTGGGTTATATGCAACTTAGTCCTATGAAGTTGGCAACGATCTCTCAGCCATGTCTTTACGAGCATTGGCGGAACAAAGGGGACCACAGGGCCCAGATAGCGCTTGGGCTGTAAATTTCAGCAAGAGTCTGAAATTGGCAATTGTGTATGAAGAAGTCCTCTTTAAACTCATAATACCCGAACAACTAACTACTGCGCGGCTGTTTAAATAAGAACGGTTAGCCAAGCATCGGTTCGACGAATAAAGAAAAGACGCTAAACTACGCGGTTGGCAGGGCAACGTCGATGGTGTAAAAGCCGCCGTCGTAGTCAAGCTCGGCGTGTATTTGGCTTTGGAGATACCGTCTATCGGATGCGAACATGCAAGAAGTCTTATTGGTCATACATTTAATGCTGGCGATTGCCATCGTCATTACTGTGCTGTTGCAGCGCAGCGAAGGCGGCGCTCTGGGCATGGGTGGTGGTGGAGGCGGTGTTGGTGGCGGCCTGATGACGGGTCGGGAAGCCGCCAATTTGTTGACCCGTTCGACGGCGTTTCTGGCGGCCTGTTTCTTCGCCACTTCGCTGACCTTGACAATTCTGGCCGGCAATTCCGGCGAGCGCAGGTCCATCCTTGAACAATCCGAATCTGGTGGCGCGCCGAATCAATCGTCCTCTCCGGCCGGCCCAACGGTACCGACGGATAAGTAGATTACACATAAATCCTAGTGATAGCGCTGAATTTTGGGCGGTAAAGAAGTAACGCTTTGGTCTTTGCTGAAGCTCGGCTACAATGTAATTCCATGACGCGGTATATTTTCATAACCGGCGGCGTGGTTTCCTCGTTAGGTAAAGGACTGGCATCGGCCGCTTTGGGCGCGTTGCTGCAAGCGCGTGGTTATTCTGTCCGCTTGCGCAAGCTGGACCCCTATCTCAACGTTGATCCGGGAACTATGAGCCCCACGCAACACGGTGAGGTCTATGTGACAGACGACGGTGCGGAGACCGACTTGGACCTGGGTCACTATGAACGATTCACAGGGGTGTCCAGCCGGCAAAGCGACAACGTGACGACGGGCCGCATTTATCAGCAGATCTTGGCCAAGGAACGTCGCGGCGATTATCTGGGCGGAACAGTGCAGGTAATTCCCCATGTTACCGATGCCATCAAGGATTTTGTCCTCAATAAGATAGAGGGTACGGATTTTGTCTTGTGTGAAATCGGCGGCACAGTGGGTGATATAGAAAGTCTACCGTTCCTAGAGGCGATCCGCCAACTGGGCAATGATCTGCAGCGCGGCCAGACGGCTTATGTTCATGCGACATTGGTCCCGTTTATTTCAGCCGCAGGCGAGTTGAAGACCAAACCGACCCAGCATTCCGTGAAGGAACTGCGTTCAATCGGTATTCAGCCCGATATCCTACTTTGCCGCAGCGACCGGGAAATTCCACTCCATGAGCAACGCAAAATCGCCTTGTTCTGCAATGTCCGGGAATCCAGTGTGATCCAGGCCTTGGACTGCCGCTCAATCTACGAAGTTCCCCTATCCTACCATGAAGAAGGGTTCGACCGTGAGGTATTGAGTATTTTTGGTATCGATGATCCACCGTCGGCTGATTTGAGCCGATGGCAGGATATCCATAGTCGGATTGAGAATTTGGAGGGTACGGTAAAGATTGCCGTGGTGGGCAAGTACACTGACCTGCAGGACGCGTACAAATCTCTAGGCGAAGCCCTTGTGCACGGTGGTTTGGCCAATCGGGTCAGGGTGGAATTGCAGTGGATCGAAAGCGAAATGTTCGAACAGCCCGATGCTGTGCAACGTCTGGAAGGTGTCGACGGCATATTGGTGCCGGGCGGGTTTGGCGAACGGGGTTCAGAAGGCAAAATTGCCGCTGCCACCTTTGCTCGTACCAAGAACGTTCCATATTTCGGCATCTGTTTTGGCATGCAAATGGCGGTGATCGAAGCGGCGCGAAATCTGGCGGGATTGAATGGCGCCTCTTCGACGGAGTTCGGCACCTGCCTTGATCCTGTGGTTGGTCTTTTGACGGAATGGACAGAGGGTAATTTGTTGCAGACCCGCGGCCTAGATGACGACAAGGGTGGTACCATGCGGCTGGGTCAATATGATTGTCACTTGAGCGCAGGATCCAAGGTGAACAAGGTTTACGCCAATGGCGCGGACGAGGACGCCTCCCAAGGCATGATGATTTCCGAACGACATCGCCACCGTTATGAAGTTAACATCAACTATCGAGAAAAATTGGAAGCGGTTGGCCTACGGTTTTCTGGCCTGTCGCCCGACGGCAACCTACCCGAGATCGTGGAGTTGGAAGGCCATCCCTGGTTCATCGGCGTTCAGTTTCATCCTGAGCTCAAGTCCAAACCGTTCGAGCCCCATCCGCTGTTCGCCTCGTTTATCGCTGCGGCGATCGACCAGATGCGTTTGGTCTAACGATATGTCCGACATCGCCATCGGCAATGTCATAGTCGGCAATGAAAAGCCGCTTACTCTTATCGCGGGGCCCTGCGCCATGGAAGGCCGCGAACACGCTCTTATCATGGCGGACCGTTTAACTGATCTGGCCGTTGAATGCGGATTCTCACTGATCTATAAGTCCTCATTCGACAAGGCGAACCGGACTTCTTTGAACTCAGAAAGAGGCGTCGGCATGCCAGCAGCGATGGATATTTTTATAGAGATCAAGGAAAAATTCG
>CAXGCE010000357.1:0-3277 GCA_964007795.1 uncultured Alphaproteobacteria bacterium
TCGGTGCCTGAACGCCGACCCATTTCCTGACCGCCACCAACCATTTGCGCCAGTACTGACCGATCTTCCCGCATCACAAGCGCGCCGACGCCTTGTGGTCCGCCAATCTTGTGGCCTGACAGGGACAGCAAATCGACCCCCAATAGATCAATATCTACAAGAATTTTGCCGGCACCCTGAATACCGTCACAATGCACCAGAGCGTCGTGGCCATGGGCAATTTCCACCGCCTCCGCCACCGGCTGTATAATGCCCGTTTCATTATTGGCTAACATCAAGGATACTAGGGCTGGTTCTGTACTGGCGTTCAGAGCAGCTTCGAGCGAGGCAAGGTCCAATTGGCCCTGTGGCCCGATTTCAATAATGGTTGCGTATGGGTCCAACAATAGTGCCGGAGCAAGGATAGCACCGTGTTCAATGCCCGATACGATTAGATGCCGGGGTAAAAATCCTCGCAAAGCGAGGTTATCTGCCTCAGTACCGCTGCCTGTAAATATTATGTTTTTGGCTGACGCCGAGACTAGTTCGGCAACTTGCTGCCGGGCAGTTTCAACCCTTTGGCGGGCTTGGCGTCCCGGCTCGTGTACCGACGAAGCATTCCCCACGGTGTCCATGATTTCGCACATCAGCTCGATCACCTCTGGACGGATCGGCGCTGTGGCGTTGTAATCCAGGTAAATCCGTTGGGCCAAGACTATGCCGCCTTCCTAGTTGTTGCGGTCGGTACAGCCATTGTCATCGGTGTCGTCCTCGGCCTCATCATAGGTGGGCCTGATGCTCCACTCACCCTTTTCCGATTCAGCCAGACGTCGTTCCAGATCCTCCACCTGCATGGACAGGCCCTGGACCTTGTCAAGCAATGCATCGATAACCCGTTGCACCGGATCGGGGATGTCCGCTTGGGTGCCGTACGCGGCAAATGGTGCCCGGCTACCATCTTCATCAATTTGGCGGGTTCGCGCAACCTTGGCCGGAATTCCCACAACGGTCGTCCCCGGAGCCACGTCCACAAGGGCGACAGAATTTGCGCCGACTCGGGCTCCATCACCCACTTTGATGGGGCCAAGGATCTGCGCTCCCGAGCCGACTATGACGTCATTGCCCAAAGTTGGATGGCGTTTTTGCTGACGCTGGGCATCGGAATCTTCCGACGGTGAAATTCCTCCCAAGGTGACGTCGTGGTACAGTGTGACATTGTCTCCAATTTCCGCAGTTTCACCAATCACAACGCCCGTGCCGTGGTCGATGAAGAAACACTTGCCAATCGTGGCGCCCGGGTGAATTTCGATACCTGTGAGCATGCGGCCAATGTGCGATACTAACCGGCCGGCGAGGAAAAACCGCCACCGCCACAGCAAACTGGACATCCGATACCACACCACAGCGTGAAAACCGGGATAGGCTAATATGACTTCCAGTTTGGAACGAGCTGCCGGATCACGGGCCATGCAAGCCGCGATATCATCGCGAAAGGTCTTGAACATGATGCATCTCCGCATTGACTTGCTCTACACAGCTACTTATCCGCATAGAATCGACTATGCCCAGGAGCCCCTCGTCGAAATCTGCGGCATTTCCACAGGCCGGCGAACCTGGGCATCTCCTTAACCTAATTAGACGAGGGCAATTGTTCAAGATTATCCTTTCCATTGAGCATTTTGGATTAGTTCGATAATTCTCGGCGCAAAAGCTTGCGGAATTGGGCCAGGGTGCCTTATATGACCGAAACGATTGGTCCCGGTAGCTCCCTAAAGTGTGTGGGTTGAAGCATCGGTGAAAAGGAGTGTCCAGCTATGCCTGAAGTGATATTTAACGGTCCGTGCGGACGCCTCGAGGGTCGCTACAACGAGAGCGAAGAAACCAATTCGCCGATTGCCATCGTTTTGCACCCCCACCCACGTTTTGGCGGCACCATGAACAATAAGATCGTCTACAATCTTTTTCAGTCCTTTGTGGAACGGGGATTTTCCGCTTTGAGATTCAATTTTCGAGGGGTAGGCCGCAGTCAGGGGGCCTACGATAATGGTGTGGGCGAGCTGTCCGATGCCGCCTCTGCCCTTGATTGGCTGCAAAGCATCAATCCAAATGCCAAGACCTGCTGGATTGGCGGTTATTCCTTTGGGGCCTGGATCTCCATGCAGCTGTTGATGCGTCGGCCTGAAATTGCTGGCTTTATCTCCATCGCACCGCCTGCGAATAATTTTGATTTCACGTTCCTAGCACCTTGTCCCGCTTCAGGTCTCATCGTCCACGGAAGCCGTGACGAAACTGTACCTGAGGCCGATGCTGCTGCTTTGGCGGCGCGCTTGCAGGCGCAACGGGGTATCGCAATCGACTATCGGAAAATTTCCGGTGCTACCCATTTCTTTCAGGGCAAAATGGATCGTGTCTCCAAGGAAGTCGGTAACTATTTGGATGCCCACCTGAAAGATGATGCGGCCTAGAATTTTCTTCCGGCAATGAAAGTTGCGCTCATCCTGTTGATCATTGCCGGTGGCCTAGTCTGGTGGCTCGGCGGTCGCCGTGTGGCCCTATTATTGGGTGTGCCCAAAGGCTGGACCACAAAGCGTGGTCAAATAATCTTCGCTGTCATCATCATCGGCTTGGCCCTATTGGTCACGTCACTGCCATATCTGCAATAGGGCGAGTGATATAGGGGCCTATCTCTGTCGTCGGGGTGGATACTGTATGCGCGCCCAAACGGATATCGAGACCGCCACCATTTGGAATGTGTCCAATTTGTGCGATCTTGCTATACTCGACGCCGACGTCAGCGCCAGTCCGGCCGCATGCCAGAACCGTCGATGACTGACCCGTCTCGTGTCACAAGATCGTATTTTACGTATCTATCCCCAAATCGGCGGACGCATTATGGCCCACGTGGAGTTGATCCAGTAGTGTGCTCAATAAATATCCAAAATCCCGGAGTGTTCGATGCCAAAGTTCCTACCAAACCAAACCAGCGTCGTTATCGTCGGGGGCGGTGTTGTTGGTTGTTCTATCGCCTACCATTTGGTCAAACTCGGTATCAGCGACGTGCTGTTGTTAGAGCGGAAGCAACTTTCCTCGGGTACGACATGGCATGCGGCCGGACTGGTCGGACAGTTGCGGGCAACTCAGAATTTGACCCAATTAGCAAAATATTCGACAGATCTTTATACCAGACTGGAGGCGGAGACCGGTCAGGCTACCGGTTTCAAACAAAATGGATCTTTGTCGCTGGCCGTTAATATGGAGAGATTGGAAGAATTGCGGAGGGGTGCTTCCATGGCGAAGG
>CAXGCE010000358.1:0-3274 GCA_964007795.1 uncultured Alphaproteobacteria bacterium
TAGGATATTTATATAGTTGGTTGCAGAATTGTTGATGCTGGTCATTATTTCGGAACTTTGACACCGCCGTTTTCAACAGGTAATAGCCCTAGAAGGGGGTCCGAAGAAAAATTCTATGAGTGGAATAATCGATATTATTGGTCGAGAAATTCTTGATAGCCGGGGTAATCCCACGGTTGAGGTGGAAGTTATGTTGGACAGTGGCGCCATGGGTCGCGCGGCCGTTCCGTCCGGCGCGTCAACGGGTGCTTTTGAGGCAGTTGAAAAACGCGATGGCGGCAACCGATACATGGGCAAGGGCGTAGAAGGTGCCGTCGAGGCGGTAAATGGCGAGTTGTTTGATGCTTTGTCAGGCCTTGATGCGGATGATCAGTCTAAGATCGATACCATAATGTGTGATCTGGACGGCACGCCCAACAAGGCTGCCCTGGGCGCCAATGCAATTCTAGGGGTCAGCCTTGCGGTGGCTAAGGCGGCAGCCATGGATGCAGGTTTGCCATTGTATCGCTATGTGGGTGGTGTTGATGCGCGGTCCTTGCCCGTGCCCATGATGAATATCGTCAATGGCGGCGTCCATGCAGACAACCCTATCGATATTCAGGAATTCATGATCATGCCTGTCCGTGCCGAAAGTTTTCGGGAAGGGCTGCGCATGGGGGCAGAGGTCTTTCATACCCTTCGCGGCGCTTTGAAGGACGCTGGACACAACATCAATGTGGGTGACGAGGGTGGTTTCGCACCGATGCTGAAAAGCGCCGACGAAGCAATGGGTTTCGTCATGCGGGCAATTGAGGCGGCCGGCTATCGACCCGGCGAAGAAATTTTTTTGGCCCTCGATCCTGCCTCCACGGAATTCTATAGGAACGGCAAGTATCACCTTGACGGTGAGGGCAGGGTTTTGGACGGCGGCGAAATGACGGCCTATTACCAGGATCTGGTTGATCGCTACCCGATCATCTCGATTGAAGACGGAATGGCCGAGGATGACTGGGCTGGCTGGGACGCCCTAACCCAGGCTATTGGCGATCGGGTTCAACTGGTCGGTGATGACCTGTTTGTAACAAACCCGGTGCGTCTCGCACAAGGCATAGAAAAAGGTGTGGCCAATGCTATCCTGGTCAAGGTTAATCAGATTGGCACCTTGTCCGAGACCTTGGAGGCCGTCGAAATGGCGCACAAGGCGTCCTATCGTGCTGTGATGTCCCATCGATCCGGCGAAACCGAGGATGTCACGATAGCCGATCTAGCTGTTGCCACGAACTGTGGTCAAATAAAGGCTGGCTCTCTCGCACGGTCGGATCGCCTGGCCAAGTATAACCAGTTGCTTCGAATTGAAGAAGAATTGGGGCCGCAAGCCCGTTACGCCGGCGCTTCGGTACTCATGATATGACCGCACAGGTCGCACTGGTGGCTGGCGTTGGCCGCGGCACGGGTGGAGCGGTGGCACGCCGTTTTGCCACTGCTGGTTACCGCGTCGCTCTTCTAGCTCGATCCGAAGGGCGCCTGAAAGAATTCGAAGCAAAGCTAGACGGCAGCCTGGCTATTCCTTGCGATGTCTCCAACGAAGCTGCCATCAATGAAGCCGTGGCCACCTGTATGTCTGAAATGGGCGTGCCAGACGTGGTGGTGCACAACGCGCCTCGCGGGGTTTTTGGCACCTTTCAGGAAATTGACCCCAAGGATATGGAAGAGGCCTTCCGGGTTAATACCATGAGTTTGTTGTACTTGGCCCGCGCTGTTGCCCCCGACATGGTTAACCGTGGTAGCGGCGCTATTATCGTCACCGGTAATACGTCGGCCTTTCGCGGCAAGCCAGATTATTCCGGATTTGCACCTACCAAGGCGGCGCAACGTATTTTGGCTGAATCCATGGCCCGGGACCTGGGGCCCAAGGGCATTCATGTGGCCTATGTGATGATCGACGCGGTGATTGACTTACGTTGGACGCGCCGCAGCAGACCCCATCTGAAGGACGAGGATTTCGCTAAGCCCGATGACCTAGCGGAAAGCATATTTCAGGTCTCGCAACAGCCCCGTTCCGCCTGGACCTTTAACATGGACCTACGTCCCTTTAAGGAAATCTGGTAACACAACATGGATTTTGCCTATGTGGCGGAAGTTAATGGTCGTGATTGGACTGAGTAATGCTGACGCGTCGTGCGGCAGCGCTATCACAGGCTCGCGCGTTTCTCATTTATAATGGTCCGGACGAAGTGCAGGGCCGCGCGATCTTCCTTCTTTAAGAAAACAATAGCGAGGGCGATAGGCCATCTAATTCAGCAAAATGTTTGAACCGATGAAATTCTAATTCATCGATCCACCATCGATCTTGAGAATGGCACCGGTGGTGTAGCTTGAGGCATCCGAGCCCAGGTACAGCGCCGCCGCCGCAACTTCTTCAGCTTCACCGCCGCGCTGCAGAGCGATGCTATCGCGGGCTCGGATTTTGAAGGCTTCCATGTCCCAGGCCTTGGAGATGTCGGTCAAGAATGGGCCTGGCATGATGCAATTCACCCGCACTGTGGGACCATAGGCATCGGCGAAGGCTTCCGTAATCGCGTTCACGCCGGCCTTCGCGGCGGCATAGGTGATGATGTCCTTGCGCGGACGGATTGCAGCGGTTGAAGAAACATTGATAATTGCGCCACCGCCGGCGTTCACCATACGCTGTCCCACATTGGCGCACAGTCGGAAGGGACCCTTAAGGTTCACATCCAGGACCTTGTCATACAAAGCTTCGGGGATATCCGTTGGGCGGCCATAGTGTGGTGACATGCCGGCGTTGTTGATCATCACGTCGATCTTGCCGAACCTTTCATAAACGGCATCTACAAGCGCGTCGCATTGTTCCCAATAACCCACGTGGCACGCATGGGCCATGGCTTGCCGACCCAACGCCTCAATTTCGGTGGCAGTGGCTATGCAGCTTTCGATCTTGCGGGATGTAATCACCAGATCAGCGCCAGCTTTTGCGAAGGCTAGAGCCATGGCACGGCCCAGTCCACGACTGCCACCGGTTATGACCACCACCTTGCTCGTCATGTCTATATGATTATGCGCCACCGGACGATCTCCAATAAGATTTAGTTACGCTGGTAGAACGATCTTATCAAATTGTGAGTTCCTGCGCATATGGGCTTTTGTCTGAGCGGTCTTGAACATGGAAAATTTTGGTTAATGGGCAGGCGCGTGGTGCTGTCCTTTGCTGCCTCCTAGTTTACGTCGTTGTCAAAATTGCCCGACCCACCGCCCGAATACTCTACGTTTTTGATGA
>CAXGCE010000359.1:0-3239 GCA_964007795.1 uncultured Alphaproteobacteria bacterium
GGTGCCGAAGGTCAGAGTCGAACTGACACAGGGTCACCCCTACCGGTTTTTGAGTTTGATGAAAAACTACGCAGGAGAGGGAGCTTCGGCCGGGAGGAGGCCCTCATGCCGTAGCTCTTCCCATAATGCTGCAGGGATAGAATGCGACATCATTTGGAAGTTCTCCTCGGCTTCGGAGACGGTGCGCGGACCGGGAATCGCTGCTGTTACGGCTGGATGACCAAAGACGAACTGCAGTGCGGCGGCCTTGAGGGGAACGCCGTGGCGATCACACACCTCCTTGCATCGCAGGGCCTGTTCCAAGACTTCCCGTTGGGCGGGACGGTAATTGAACGTGGCCGATTCGCTTAAATCAGAGGCGAGGATACCGCTGTTATACGGGCCGCCGATTATCACACTGATGTTCCGTTCCTGGCACAACGGTAGGAACTCTGGTAGCGCTTGCTGGTCGAGCAGAGTGTAGCGCCCAGCCAGTAAGAAGCAATCAAAGTCTCCTTCTCGAGCCAACCGGGATTCCATTTCCCATTGGTTCATTCCCGCCCCAATTGCCTTGACCACGCCTTGGGACCTCAGTTCAGATAACGCCTTATAGGCTCCGTCCATGGCCTCTTGAAAATGGTTATCGGGGTCGTGAATCAATAGAATATCCACATCGTCCAGATTCAACCGTTTGAGACTTCCTTCGAAAACTCGCATCACGGTATCGTAGTCGTAGACGTACGGCACGTCGTTGGTATGGTCCGGTCCGATCACTGCGCCCACGGGCGCTGGGGCCGGTGCCTCTAGAGAACGGCCGACCTTGGTGGATATGGTGAAACTAGAACGGGGAATGGCGGAGAGGACCCTGCCGTACCGCTCTTCGCTGATGCCCCCACCGTACAGCGGCGCGGTGTCGAAGTACCTTACTCCTAACTCCACGCATCTTTTCAATGTTCCATAGGACTCTTCTGCGGTGGAAGTCCGTCCGATCGCGACGCCGCCGATTCCCAGACGCGATACCTGCAGTCCCGTGTTGCCAATCTCGACCAATTCCAAAGGATCCATCTCAGCCTCCTATTAAATCAATGGGGGACTATAACGCCGTCAATTCGAGCCCAAAACCGTTGCGCCCTGAGGTCAAAACACTCCGCAAATCAAATCATTCGGCGGGTTTTTCAGCGGCCTGCTAGAGCAATATTCAACTAATTCGATTCGCCATCGCGATCCAAGTAATTGATTCAATCCCTCCTCCCTTAAGAGTCCGAGCATGTTTAGAAGAAACATGCTCTAAGCGCTTTCGACACGAGGCGCTATTCGTAACCGGGTGGCGCCTGGAAGCCGAAGATTTCACTTGCCGTCAGGCGGCAAAATTCGATCGCCGTCTTGTCCTCACCCTCCGCCGCCACCGCCTGCAGGCCCAGGGGCAGACCCTCGGGGCTCTGCCCGGCGGGGGCAACGGTGGACGGCAGATAAACCATGTTGGGATAGCCGGCCCAGAACATCTGATCCACGCCGTACTGCTGTTGGCCATTGACCGTGATGGTGCGGTCATGGCGTTCTCCTGCCTGATCATGGGGCCAGGCGGCCGATACCGCGGCCGGGCAAAGCAGGATATCCCAGTCCTGGAAGAATTCCGACCAGGCATGGCGCATGATGGCCCTTTCGTTATCCAGACCCAGCCAATCGCGATGTTGCAGCAACACACCCCGCGCCATGCGGGAGAGATAGCTGTCCCCGTCGATCTTGGTATCGGCGGCAACCTGCCTGAAATAGTCCTGTTGCTCTTCGGTGGCCCTGCGCGAGGTGGCGGCCCGCAGCAACAGGATAAAAAGCTCAAAGGCCCGCGCGGTATCGATATCCGGCCGCGCCGTATCACTGACCGTGGCCCCGGCCCTGGCCAACGCGTCGGCCACGCCCTGCAGACAATCCTGATAGGATTGCTCCACCTCGGCCGCGGGATCGGACAGCATGACCGCGACCTTGAAATCCTTCAGCGCCTTTCTGCGCGGAGGCGGCAATTGCAGCCGCCAGCCAGCGGCGGCGAAGTGGTCCGGCCCCGCCACGATATCCAACGACAGGGCCAGATCTTCGGCACTGCGCGCCAAGGGGCCGACCACGGCGATATCGGGGCGGCTGAATACCCCCGGTAAGGCTTGGCCGTCACCGGGCACTATGCCATAGGTCGGCTTGTGTCCGAAGACACCGCAATAATGGGCTGGATTGCGGATCGAACCGCCGATATCGCTGCCCGCATCCAGCCCGGTCAGGCCGGCGGCAAGCGCCGCCGCCGAGCCGCCCGATGAGCCGCCCGGGGTCAATGACAGATCCCAGGGGTTATTGGTGGTGCCGTAGATTTCGTTGAACGATTGCCAATCCGCCAGATTGATCGGTACGTTGGTCTTGCCGAAAATATTGGCGCCGGCGGCCAGCAGGCGGTCCACCAGCACGGCATTGCTGTCTGGAATATTGTCCTTTAGTTCCGGTCGCCCCCAGGTGGTGGGGCTGCCCGCCAGGTTGAAGGATTCCTTTATGGTCATGGGCAGGCCGTGCAGCGGCCCCCAATCCTCGCCCCTGGCCAGGGCCTCGTCCGCCGCCTTGGCCCGCGCCCTGGCACCCTCCACATCCATCCAGATGATGGCGTTCAGGCGCGGATTGTATTTTTCCACCCGCCCCAGAAAGTGATCCAGCAGTTCCGCGGCACTGATCTCGCGGCGTTTGATCTTGCTGGCCAGTTCGGTGGCGGTGGCGAAATGCAATTGGGACATGGCGGATTACTCCAACTCAAAGGTTACTTGCCCCAATTTCCTGCCGCGTGCCTCGCTGATATACCGTCACCAACTACTTGCACATCACAACTGCCTGTATCTTTCCAATGATTGGTGAAAGTATTTAAATCTTGATATGTGTCTGCTTCGACGATGGCGAATATTCTGTGAGAAGGTTGGTTAAGATAAGCAGCAATCACCTTCACTTTGTCATTACCTTCCGTCCAGCGGCCGCTTTCTCTTTGAAATTCGGACATATCTTGTCCCGATTTCCGTGCCGCTACCCCTCCGCAACTCAAGTGGTCATGTTGGGCGGTGATGTGAAATAACATGGGATCATCTCCAAAACTTGAAATAATATTTGCAAATACTAAATCATTTCACCAACCATAGGAACTAATGGTAAGAAGATCCCCTACCGCTGGAGCCAAGAGGTCACAGCGATGGGAAAGTTGAGTCAGGAAGAATTGGAGATGGTGTACAAGATTGGCTTTA
>CAXGCE010000360.1:0-3238 GCA_964007795.1 uncultured Alphaproteobacteria bacterium
CGCGCCTCGTGCAAAAGATTAATGGGGTGGTCTTTGCTGAGCTTGTCGATGAGGAAGCCAAGTATGCGGCACAATCTGGATTACTGGCCCTGCAGGATCACGGCAAGGGTTGTGTCGCGGCGTTCAAGGACATTCGCATCAAGCATCTTCTGGCTACAGCCGAATCGAAAAAGGCGAACAAGAAGAATGACTAGAACCTGAAATGAGAGATTAACGATGAAACACTTTTTGAGTTTTAGTCTCGCAGCGCTTTGCCTTCCTTCTGAAAAGCGTGAAGGAGCGCAACAAGGCAAAATACCCAATAGGATATCAACGTTACGTTATCTGCTCGCCCTTGTGATGATTGGATTCATCTCGTCTATCGCGCATGCCATGGATGCGGAAACCTTGCGGAAGGAGACCGGCTGGCCCAATGGGCTGGTCGCGGTATTCGGCGTACCGGAGCTGGCCTTGGATCTGGGCAAGGATGCTCGGCAACTGGTTGTCTGGTTGAGCGATGACCCGGAAAAGGTCAGGCAGGTGCGCGAAAGGATTCTCGCTGCGGGGCTGCAGGGGGTGGTGACCGCCGACCTGTGCGCCCCCGGCATGATTCCGATGCGTGGCGAGTTAGTCAACGTGGTGGCGGTGGATCCGCAAACCGCAGGCAAGGCGACGCCCGACGAGAAAGAGATTCAGCGCGTGCTCATCCCCGGCGGCAGTCATTACCGCAAGAACGGCGACAGGTGGACGGATCGTAAGAAGGCATGGCCCAAAGGCTACGGCAGCTGGACCGACCGCGAGCAAGGCCCGCATGGCAATCCCGTCGCTGACGACGAGGTGGCCACGGTGATGCGTGGGGCACAGTGGGTGGGGGCCTTTGCCCAGAATGGCAATGATGTGGATCCACTCATCTTGAAGGATGCCCTGGTGATGTCCCAAACGAAACCTCACCAAATGAAGAGGTATGGAAAGTTTATGCCACGGGACCTGAAGCCTGAAGATTTATTGCCCGAGTTTGCCGAGCGGTTGCGTGCCCCCCATCCGGATAGAACAAAATTCACGGCTGGAACTTGGCGGGGTGGACGCGATGCCTTCAATGGACTGCCACGTTGGGTGCATCGTTACTTCAAAGACAATGGCACCCCTGTTCAAGTGACTTTGGGCGGCGGTTATGCCTTGTATCCGCACATTAAATGGTCGCGCTGGGGCTATGGCTTGCCGAAAGGGGAAGTGAGGCGACCGATCAAGGCTATCGATCTGCGTACCGGGGCAGTCAGTCATAGTTTTGACGATGCCCCTCAACTGACTATCCCTTGGACAAACAAAAGTGGAAGGTTCAAGCACGGCAAACTCATCGCGCCGCAGCTTGCGGTTCTCAAGGACAAGGTCTTTATTGCCGGGGTTGGGGGAATCGCCGCCTGTCGACTGAAAGATGGCAGCGCCATTTGGAAGATTCCTGGCGAAACGCGGTTTATGACCTTGCCGACGCTCAGTCCCGACGGCAGTCGCTTATATTGTTTTGAGTCCGACACGGCCGCTATGAGACAACGTTATTTTGGCCAGCGGAATATTAAGGCGCTGGTCTGTATTGATACGGGTGAGGGCAAAGTGCTGTGGCGAAGGCCTCTGGATGTCAATGAGGCATCGGATCTGGTTGCGATCGATGAGGGGGTCGTGGTTGGTCGGATGAGCATGCATGGTTGGAATATCGTTAGCGGTAAATCCAAGGATCCGAAGCGCTACGGGGTGGAGTTGATCAATTTGCAGGGAAAGCAGGTGTGGCTCACCCAAAAGGCGGATGGCAAGGCCATCGGTCAGGGGGCGCAGAACATGTTGGTAAGGGATGGCTACGTCTATGCTGCGGAGCACTATCGCCTCATTCGCCTCGACCTGAAAACCGGGGCCGCGCAGGCGATCAAGGTGCCAAACATCGGCTGTCAGCGCATGTTCGCCACCCAGGGCCAAGTCGCCTTTGCCAATACCGTCTTTATGCAGTGGGGCGAGGGCAAGGATGCTTCGTGGACCTACCAAGGAATTATTCACCCCGATTGCGGCGCCGGTCTATCCATCGCCAACGGGCGTTTTTACGCCCGATCGCCGTCAATGTGCGATTGCAATTTTCATTTCCGTACGGCCATTAGCTTTCATAGCGAAAAACCGGTAGCATCGGTGCCGGATGCGTGGCGGCTTCAGTCTGGCGACAACGGAATTGCCCCGACCACGACGGCGCCGGCAGCCAGCCCTGCATCGCACGCTGAGTCATTGATTCGCGACGAGTGGACGATAGGCGGCTACTACGATCCGCCCTATGGCCATTATGGGCCGATTGCCGTACGCAAGGACGATACCGTCCATGGCTGGATCGCGAAAGAAGCGGAGTTGACCTATGTGCCGAAAGTGCACGGCCAACGCCTGGAAGCCCGTCAGGGCGAACAACTGGTGTGGGCGCAACAACTCGGCGGCCGCCCCGCCGGAGCGCCGGTGCTGGCTGGTGGCCACCTGGTGCAGGCCTGTCGCGATGGCTACGTGTACGCCTTTGATCCGGCCAGCGGAAAGCCGCGCTGGCGCTTCTTGGCCGCGCGCGCAGATCAGCGTCTGGTTTTTAGCGGTCAGGTTGAATCGGTTTGGCCCTGTGTAGGCGCGGTCCTGCACAACAATACGCTGGTGGTAGCGTCTGGCCTGTCCGGTGAGTTGGACGGTGGCGGCATGCTGTGGGGCCTGGATCCCAGTACCGCCAACATCAAGTGGAAGATTCCTCTGGTAACCGATTCAATCAAGGGAAGGGACAACGACGGCAGGGCCAGGTTTGCCGGGCACCATCAAAATGGCTGGGGGTTCCCGATTCAGGGGATCAAGGTGGTCGAGGGTTCGGTTGCTCTCGGTTACCGTCGTACGGCCAATTTTGGCTCTCACGGCGACATATTCTGGGCCTGGGTCGGGGTTGACCCCGCCAAAGATAAAAGCGTGGACCTGGGCACCCGCTGGCGGGGGACCGATCGCTGCTGGTTTGTTCGGGATACTGGGAAAGTAATTCCGAAAAAATCTCCAACAAAAAATTACATCAATCGCATGAAAGCTCAATAATGGATAAGGCCTTACATATTGAAGGGTCGAAATGAATGAATATCTCAAGAATCCTTTCCAGTTGACGATCCTCTTTGCGTTACTGCTTCCTCTTGCAGTTTGGGCCGAGGCAAAAAAGCCCAACATCCTCTTTATCTTCCCCGACGATCACGCCATCAAGTCACTCTCGGCCTAT
>CAXGCE010000361.1:0-3235 GCA_964007795.1 uncultured Alphaproteobacteria bacterium
GTCCCGGTAGGCCTTTACCGGATGAAATGGTTTATCAGCCATAGAAAATCCTATATTTTTGCCAAATTCCTGAACCTTGGACGCCATAATATACCTGTTGCCTCGAGAGTAGACAGACAGGCGTTTATAAATTGTCGCTCGTACCACCCGTGCCTGGTTCTACATAAGTGCCAGGGTCGAGAAGACCAAATGCCGCAAAGGACTTGCGATCCAGAGGCCAATTACAACTTGGCTAATCTAGCCGAATTGAGCATACCGAGGGTAGCAACCACTTCAGAAACGGCAGGTGGCTGGCCTTGTCGATGCGACTAGAAGATAATTCACCTCTCCATAGATTATTCCTATCGGCCTGCTTCCCGAAATACGGCAAATTTGAATGTATTTCTACGTTGATCAGGGCAGATTTTGACGTCGGAGTTCACCAGTCCTATGGTGGGGAATGAGCCAGCTTTTCGATACCCTGAACCACATTGCCACTTGCTTGAATGGTGACTTCGCCTTAGTACGCCGTGGACGTTTTATTGACCTGGACTTTCTGCTTGGCGTTGCCGAGGAGACCCATTATTTAACCATTTCCGTTGGTCGGCTGTCCTCAATCGTGCCGGGACCCGTCCTTATGAAACCTTGGGAATTCGCAATTCATATTGATGGGGAGGCTTGGGAACAATTTCGCCAACCTGTGCCAAAACCTAACTACCACGACATTTTCGCCATGTGCAAACAAGGCACAGCAAGTATCGAAGGGAACATACAACCGCTGATGGCTAATTTGAGATATTTCAAGGAACTTCTCGCACATGGCCGTTGAACTGGAGCCCATTGTTGGCCGTTATGCTCAGGTCGAAATACAAGATCGTGCCAACCGCATCTATTTCGAGGAGGCTGGTCAAGGCATTCCCCTAGTTTGTCTACATACAGCCGGCGCCGACGCCACGCAATTTCGTCATTTGCTGAACGACCAAAGTATTACAAAGGACTACCGCATTATTGCGTTCGATTTACCTTGGCACGGCAAAAGCCTACCGCCTGCTGGCTATCACATGGAAGAGTACAAACTGACCACAGAAGTTTATGTAGAGACAATCATGACGGTTTGCGGGGCCCTGGATTTAAAGCAACCTGTGATCATGGGCTGTTCCATGGGTGGGCGCATCGTGTTGGAGTTGGCGCTAAGGAGGGACAAAGAACTACGGGCCGTTATTGCGCTGGAGGGTGCCGATCATCAGGACCCCTGGTACGACACGAATTGGTTGAATAGGCCGGATATTCATGGAGGAGAGGTTTCCGCCGGTCTGGTCTCCGGCCTGGTAGCACCACAAAGTCCGGAAGAATACAGATGGGAGACGTTATGGGGCTATCTACAAAGCGGCCCCGGAGTGTTCAAGGGGGATCTGCATTTTTATCGTGAAGACAGTGATTACCGGGACCGAGTTGCAGATATTGACACCGTAAACTGCCCAGTATACCTGCTGACCGGCGAATATGACTTTTCTTGCACCCCCGAGGACACATTGAGGACAGCCGCGCGAATTGATGGGGCGCAAGCCATCATAATGGAAGGCCTCGGTCATTTCCCCATGTGCGAGGATCCGGCACAATTCCGAAAATACATCATGCCTATCTTGGGCCAAATTAAGGGATAATTGCTAGAATGCCCGATTATGACGTCATCGTTGTGGGGGGCGGCAACGCCGCACTGTGTGCAGCCCTATCCGCCCGGGAATGCGGCGCTTCCGTGGTGGTTTTAGAACGGGCACCACGAGACGAAGCCGGTGGCAATTCACGCTTTACGGCGGGCGCAATCCGCACCGTCTATAACGGCCACGACGATATCCTCGATCTGATGCCCGATTTGACAGATGAAGAGAAAAATAACACGGACTTTGGCAGCTACACGGAAGAGAAATTTTTCGACGACATGGGTACAGTAACCGATTACCGCACTGATCCCGATCTGGCAGAAGTATTAATTACCCAATCCTTTCTGACTCTTAAGTGGATGCAAGGCAAAGGTATGCGGTTTATGCCCCTCTACGCCAAACAGGCTTTCAAAATAGACGGCAAGTTCAAGTTCTGGGGTGGTTTGACGGTGGAGGCCTATGGCGGAGGTCCCGGGTTGATTGAAGCCTTGACGGCATCCTGCGAAAAAGAAGGTATTGAAATTCGCTACGACGCCCGCGCCCTGTCGTTGATCAGAAATGACGATGGCGTCCATGGCGTCAAATTGCGCCAGAGTGGCAAGACGCAAGAATTGATAGCCAAGTCCGTTATTTTGGCATGCGGCGGCTTCGAGGCGAACGCGGAAATGCGCACGCGATATCTGGGCCCCGGGTGGGAACTGGCTCCAGTTCGCGGCACCCGGTTCAATACCGGAGACGGCATCAATATGGCGCTGGAAGCCGGCGCCAGTCCGCGGGGCAACTGGTCTGGCTGTCATGCGGTGGCATGGGATCGCAATGCACCTGAATTCGGCGACCTCGCAGTTGGCGACGGTTTCCAGAAACACAGCTATCCTTTTGGCCTTATCATTAACGCTGACGGCAGGAGGTTCGTCGACGAGGGCGCCGATTTTCGCAATTATACCTATGCAAAATACGGCCGGGAAATCCTCAATCAACCCCGCCAATTCGCCTATCAAGTTTTCGACCAAAAGGTGGTACATCTCCTACGAGACGAATACCGAATCCGCGAAATTACCAAGGCTCAATCGGATACCCTGGAGGGACTGGCCGAACAAATGGAAGGCGTCCACACAGGACATTTTCTTCGTACAGTGGGTGAATTTAACGCTGCCGTGCAAACGGATATTTCGTTCAATCCCACGGTCAAAGACGGCCGCCGGACTGAAGGTCTGGCAGTGGACAAAACCAACTGGGCCAATACATTGGATGAACCACCCTACCTCGCTTTTGGTGTCACCTGCGGCATTACCTTCACATTTGGTGGCGTCCGTGTAGATACAAATGCTCAGGTTATTGACACCGATGGCAAAGCAATACCTGGACTTTTCGCAGCGGGAGAGATGATCGGCGGCCTGTTCTATTTTAATTACCCCGGAGGGACCGGTTTGATGTCCGGGGCAGTTTTCGGGCGCATCGCTGGCGCCAGCGCTTCAAAAGGTTAACGAAATGTTAAATGACACTCTTGGCTTCATCGGTCTCGGCGTCATGGGCGAGCCCATGTGCCACAATCTGCACAAAAAATCCGGGCGCACAGTCATCGCCTATGACATTAA